>NZ_JAGLBC010000093.1:6175-9593 GCF_018260395.1 Psychrobacter sp. | reverse complement strand
TCGCAATTTCGGCTTCAGTGATTTGGCCATTGACTGCGCCAGAATCGCCTGCGCCATGACCAGCTGTAATAGTAACTGTTGTCATTTCTTTATCCTCTTAAATAGATTGGGTTTTTTCAAAAAACTTTCTTCATGGCCTAAAGCTCGAATTATTTTTGTTGTTGTGTATAATTCAGCCATAAATAGCAACATTGCTAACAGCAATAACAGTCTTGCCGTCATAGTTTGTCTAGTGGGTACAAAATGAGTATGACCAATATCAGCCCACATTAAATTTAGCCAGATAAAGACAAGAACGATGATAAATGTTGATGTGGTAATTCTTTGCGTACAATGTCTAGCACTTAACATCATATAACCGCACATAAATAAGCCAATATAGGGCGTTATTAAGTTCACACCCTGCCAATTAAAATAACTAAGTAGATTCACTTGTCACCCCCTTTATTGTTTGTAAAAATATCAACAAACCAGGTAATGCGGCTAATGATTAGCTGTCGTACTGACTGCTGTAATTTCTCATCCCTTTTTAATTCACCCCAGTTGTTAAGTAAAACGACACCGCTTGATGACAATGCTAAAGCCGTTACCATCATAATCTCTAATGGTGGTGATTGTGTTTGCGTAAATGCCGGCAACAATACAAAAGCGCCAATAATGCCACTTAAAAAACCGCCAATAAAATGCAGTATTTGATGACTTATTGGCAGTGTCTTAAAACCGTTATCTTTATAAATATCAGTAAATAAGGATGCTACTGAGCCAATAATGCTTAGTGCAAAAATAGCTGAAAAAAACATCCACATTGGTAAATTTAAATATAAGAACTTATGCGGCGCGTTTAACTGCTCAGTTAAAGCAATTGCACTACCGGATGCGCTTAACATGCTAACCGAGGAACCTATGATAAGCCCCACAGTCATTTTTGCAGCTTCAATCTTGTGTTGCATATCCACTCCTGTTAGCTGGTAAGGCTATCGCTCTATCGCCTTGCAGCTAATATTTTAATTACGGCGTCGAAGCGCTTGTATAAGCCAGTTAAAGCCAGTGTATCGCGCTCTAAAATCTTAGCTCTATATTCAAACGCCTGCGATCTATCGTAAATCTCTATGAAATTAAGACTCATTTTAAGGCCATCTAACATGCTCATTTGACCGTGTTCCATAATCATCACAAGATCGCTAAGCAATATATCTTGCAAGCTGTTTTGCATGTCCTTGTAGATGGGAAAGGGCCGGAAATCGCGCTGGCTGGTAATCGCCATTCACCTCCTTTAACACTGTAATGCCGTTATTATCGATACTGGTTTCAAGGTAGTGTGTCAGTGGCGCAACAAGATAATCGAAGGTTTCAGATAGGTTGTTAAATGCAAGCTCGTTTAATTGGCCTATAAGTCTTACCCTAGATTGCACATGTTGGTTTAATTCATTGCTAGGCATTTGCGCATCAAGCTGATCCCAAACAATACCCTCGCCGCCTAATAAGGCACTAAGATCGCCATACAATTGACAAGCCATAAGACCACAAGTCCAATCAAATAAATCTTCGCAAATGGTTTCAAGAAGGCATATATGACCGCCTCTGATATGCTGCACCCCTATACCGATATCTTTATCAAAGTATTCATCAGGTACTTCTGATTCGATAGTGTCAATATAGTAATCGCTAAAATCATCTTCTAAGGCGTACTTGTTATGAGACAAAGCCTGTTGATTCAGTAAAACATAGTATCGCTCTTGCATTGTCAACGTATCGGCCAATGCGCTATCGCCGGTTGTATAAGTAATAAGCGCGCTGATTCGCTTCTCATTAAAGCGCTCTGGTATTTTGGCAATGCTCATAGCTTGCTCAATGGTCAAATCAAGCATTGGCACCTTTTGTTTTAAAAGCTGTAAATTTAATGCGGTAAGATTATTCATCACTAGGCCTTTTTAGGTGTTTTAAGTTTAAGTAAATCGCTTTGATCCCAAGCTGTTAATGATAAAAGCGTGACCTGGGCGCGAACTGCTATCCTATCGCCATTTTTAGTCATCGGCGCTGTCATCGGTGCTGATAAACTCTCAATAAACAAGGGTTTATAGATATAGCCGCCGTATTGCAGTTGTACCAGTGGTGGTATGATTGATGGGAATAAACCCTCAGCGCCGCTGTCTGCAACGTTAACCACAAGGGATGTATCCGATAATTTTTTAGGTAAAACATATTGCTGTAATAGCCTTAATGCTGCCTCTACTTCTGTATGCGCATTGGCCCACGCTTGAAAAACCAACGTACCGGTAATTCTTACCGAACTTGAGGACGTGTAAATTTGCCGGCTATTAATTTTTGTGAAGTTAGACCTATTTTTTAATCCTTCTAAAGCTTCAGCTGCTTGACCAGCTACGCCCTGTATGGAGTTAGGATCAGCGGATTCACTATCAAGGCCAAAAAGACTATACATGGTTGCCGGTAATTGGCCGGACTGAATCATACCCATCGCGTTTGGCATACGCCCTTCAGGATTCGAGTTTTCAAATGGGGTGCTGTATTGTGCCTCTAAAGTAAATTCTGCATCCTCAAATACCGCCGCTATGCCATCCGCTTCAGGGTCAGCAATATACACTTGCTGGCCTTGTCCGGCTTTATCATCTTGCTCAATAACCGGCTTGATGATAGCAATTAGGCGTATGTTGGTTTTTTTTTCAAACCAATTTAAACCACTACCAAAAAGCGCGCCTTTACGCGGCGCTTTTGTGTTATCCGGCTCTTTTGCAGTGTTGTTTTGTGCTGGCATGATGGCCCCTAAGCTGCTTTTTGTTTCAAGGTGTCGATAGCCATGCTGATTAATGACTGTTTGTAGCTCTCTAAGATACTATCCATTGTGTTAATCAGACTATCTTGATTGGCTGCATCAACCTCATCACGCAATTGACGATAACCATCGAGATCGAAGTTAAAAGGCTCATTGGTAAGCTGATCGGCTTCTTTTTTAAATGCCGCCACCTTGCCAGCCAAATCATTTTGATCATTGGTAGGCGAAGATGATTTAAGGCCTAATTGCTGTCTTAAATCTAAGATTGCTTTAATCGCGCGCGCTTTAGATAATCCTGTTGCGCTTTTGGCTTCAAGAATCGCGGATTTTAACTCTCTGATTTTCTTAGCTTTTTCAAGTGGGGTTAACATTGAATCGAACATATCTAAAGTCTCATTATTGTTATAGTGGCGTTGTACTATTCCATTCGCATAATTAACGGCATCAAAGAGTCCTTAAATATTGGCAGATTCTTTATCAACTGCGTTTAACACAATATCAAGTGCTTGTATAAACAAGGGATCGTTTTCATCTTTTTCACCAATTGCAATAACCTTATCCATATCGACGTCATCTGGGCCCACAGTGCCATCAATGATTGAATTTAGATAAGCGATATCATCTTGG
>NZ_JAGLBC010000093.1:0-6075 GCF_018260395.1 Psychrobacter sp. | reverse complement strand
TCATTTTCATGGGCCGCAATATCGGCTTCAATCTTTTTGCTAAATGACTGGTAGTCGCTTAACTCGTCAACCTCACCATAAGACAATACATCCCCATCTTGAGTCATTGCGTTATAGCCTTCGCTTGTAACCTCAAGCATTACGTCCGTATCACCAATAGTTTTATTTAAGGTTTTGGCTTCGTCATCTATTGCTGATTCCTCTAACTCCCAACCGTCATTAACAGCCTCTACCACAAAACTATTTATATTTATTTCACTAGAATTAGCATCGTCAACGCTATTGATTGATGTATCTTCTGGAATAACAGAAGGCTTAATCACTTGGCTAAACGCATAGTTTACAAAATCTTTTGATGTAACGTTACTTAACTCCTCTAACGCAGCGTTATAAGCGTTTATAGCGTTTTCACTAAAGCCGTCCTGTTTATTGAGATAAAATTTAGTTAGTTTTTTACCTTGCCACAGTCTTTGTGCAGCGCCCACTGCTAAACCTGCATCTTTTTCAGATAATGGCTTTAAAGCATGGTTATAAATAGCCAGCATCATTGCGAGTATTTCATCGCTTTGTTTACCGATTTTTGCATAATCAAATAATTCGTTAATCGCTTGGCGTTTATCTTCTGGCAATGCTTCCAACTTTACATTGCTAGAAGATAGGTTTGTTACATCACTGATTTGATTAACATCTGTACTTTCTGAATCTGTGGTATCAACGTCAACCTTGCCTTTATTGGCCTGCATCGCTGCATCAATTTTAGCTGTTAAGTCTTGAATATCCTGATCAAGCTTAGCGATAATTTCACGTTTTTTATCAATCTCGGCATTAGCATCATTGATATCTTTATCTTGTTTAGCCTTTCTGTCTTGAGTGCGTTTAAAGTTTTTGCTGTTCTTATATGCCAGGGTAATCATTTTGCGCGCAAGATCAGGAAGCTTAACGGTATCGCCGTTCAATGGGGATAATACAGCGGTCACATCACGCTTATTTAATAGCCATTTCCAGCTAACCATCATATCGCTTGGTAATAATTTTGAAGGGGTGCTGTCCGGATTATGAAACCAGATTGATATTTTTTGGCCATCTGACATATCAAACACAAAGGCCACGTTTGTGACGCCGCCTTTTTTAAATGGCTTAGTTTGAGTAACGTTTGTCACTGACATATCATTCAAGGTTATTTTGCTCATTGCTGCATATAAGCGGTCTTTGAGCATTGGCAATCTGCTGGCCGTGTCCATGATAGAGTCAAAGTCGGCTTCTTCAGCGCGCATATCCATTAACGCTTGCTTAATATCAAATGGCTGTAATAGCTCATTAAACGTATCAGCCTTACGGATATCGTTATATAGATTGCTGATATTGCCGCCATGACTTACCAGCGTGTCGCCTTGCCATTCCACGCTATCAAAACATACGCGCGTCGCCTCATTAAACAACTCTTTTGAGGTGATTACTGGTAGGTAGTGCTTATCTTGAGAAGGATTATCTAAAAGCTTAGATACGGTATCAATTGACCAGGTTTGATTGTCTGTCATGCCGTCAAACTGCATATCATCCATGTAACCCACAACCACGCCGTAATCTGCGCCTAAAAAGTCAAACTGAGTGGCCGCTAACGCTTGCGCATGGTCTTTATCCATAGCGCCGCCAATTGCCACGGTTTCAATATACTGCGCTCTATTATTGAATAGATTAACAACATGCCAGCTATCATCAAGACTGCCGGCATCTGTATTAAATCCTAAGCCGTCATAACCTGATTCATCGGCAATTAAGGCCGGCATGTCGCGATATTTACCGGCAATATAGCCAATTTCATAGCGGCTATAACGTTTTTGTAAGCCGTCATCTGTGCGAACATGATGATTTGAGTGTGCTGGTACTGTTTTGGTATAAAGCATGAAAATAACCCCATTACTATAAAGATAATGAGGTTATTTTGGCATTGATAAGGGAATATAACTTAGGGGTGTTCCTTATATGTTTAAGGCCCTTGTTATTGAGATACTCCGATACGTCTAATCCATAATTGACTAATGCCAGTATTAAACGCATCTTCAACCGCAAGGTAGTTTGAATTGTTGATATCACGGCCTAACAAGCCAGCGTAATTGTCATAAGTTACTAAAAATGGACGGTCTGTACGGCCGCGCTTAAAACGGCCAATAATGACCGCGTTTGTTGCTGAGGGTAATACAGTGGATTCAGTTTTATCGATAACATCGCCGCGCTGTATGCCAACTGCTGAGGTTAATACTTTAGTTTCAATCATGGTAAATCCTTATTGTGAAAATGATAATGGTCTTAGTTTTTGAAAAGTTACCGGAATTTGTACTATCTCACTTCTACTGCTTGCTGACACATCAATATTGGCAGCTTTAACCCCAACAATATATGAGCGCGCAACCGCCACGCTATTTGTATTTTTAGGATCTAAAATTGAGATAGTGATCTTAAACGCATATCGCATTGGCTCATTAACAGTGCCGTCCGGATTAAACGCTAATCCAAAGCACATACCAAATGATTTAGAGATATCGCCCTTATGTGTTTCAATAAACGTAATATCGAAATCATCGCTTGATTTTTGTGATAAGTAATTGGCCTGTTCCGAACCCACACGATAAGTGTCTGATTCTGCGCTACCTAAAGAAATACTGGTATCAGTTGCAAGGTAACAAAGACTGGTATCTTTAAACCAGGGTATAGCGCCTTTATGCCCAAAAATATTATCTATCTTAACCTTGTATACCGCTTTTAATAGCGCCTTATGGCCTTTTACTTGTCCGTAAACTCTCGCGTATTCGTGAAGCAAGCTTGTCGCAATCTTACTATCAATCACCTTGCCAGCCTTGTTTTTTGCTGACTTGCTAACAAAGTTCATAGCGGTATCAAAAGATATATCGCTGTATTCATCATTTTTTGAATCAACAAAATTATCAAACAGATCACTAATCATGACTTACTCCCATTCCAAATCATCTGGTAAGTCATCATCATTAGACTGGCTATCCGGCGCCTGTTCATTCACTGTGCCATCTTCTGCGCCAGGTACCATGCTAGCCGCCCCAGGCATGCCTTGAATTTGACCACTACCAGACAACCCTTCAGCTATTCTATCAGCCAAATCTAAATCAGCCCCAAAAACATCCTCAAGCATAAGCTGATTGGTTTCTTTGTTTAAACCAAGCTCTTTGAGTCCAGTTAGTGCCTGAACCACTAATGCCAAGGTATTGGCGCGGTTTTGTTTGTTGCTAAGCATCTCAGTAGCAGCGGCGGATTGATCGCTGTAAAAATCAAACTCCCAGGGGTAGTCTTTTGGCTCAAAATATTCATTATATTTTATACCCCAATGCAGGCTCATAAGATGATTAAACGCATCGATACACGCTTGACGAATCAGCATAGATCGGCGCATTATTTGTGCTGAGGTATGAAAAGCGGCGCCATCACCCAGCCCACCGGCTAACATATCAGCCCAGCCCACCAGTGATAAATCCATTCCTAGGCCGCCAGCTAAACGGCGTAAGTTAATCATCAAAAGACCTTCGTTAAGTGGTGCGGCTCTTTGCGATAAATCACCTATAGACTGAAGGACCTGCTTTTCCCCATACTGCGGTAGTACATGATATTTTGTGCCGTATAACGCCTCGCCACCTTCAAACGCATCTTGTATCTGATCGCGATAACTTTTAAGCATGTTTGTTAGTGAGGCAATATAACCTTTGCGCTGTACTGCTGGCATGCCTTCCATGTTGAGCGTTAAAAAAGCTTGTTTAACACTATCTGCTATTTGCTGGTTATTTAGGCCAGCGCGACTAATGGTTACGTCTTTCCATACATCTTCAATAGGGTATAAAAATGAGCCGCCTATCTCAGATGGTAATATTGGATTTTCTGCACGAATATCATAAATGAGCGTTCTTTTATCCTGCCATATATCAAAATTGGCTTGCGGTATATTTTCAATACGCGGCATTTTAACGCGTAACATTTGCTCAAGGGATAACTTAGCAATGGTACGTTCCATATTTTCATCTTCAAGCGCATGAAAACCGATAGTACGCCCTGCCTGCTCAAACGGCATGATCAACGCCGGCGCGGTAAACCGATTATTCATCAAGTCAACAACGCCCTTTCGCTTATCGGTATAAATACGTGCGTAACTGTCACCATACGCAATCGCTTGTCTTGCCAATGAAAAAGCGTTTCTGTTGATAATCGGCGATATAATTTTTGCTTCTCGCTCAACTTTTTGTCGAAGTTCAGCGGCCCTGCGCCCACCGGTTCTTATCTCACTTTTTGGGGTAATAAAAATCATATCACCAGTAGATTCATGGCCGCCTAACGCTGCTGTTACATGTAGGCTTAACGCTTCTGCAATTTGAGGATCAGTTTGCATGATCTCCCATAGCGTATAAATCTGCTTTCTAGTGCGTAAAGGTTTTGATGAATTGCCAGAAGTACCAAGCTCAAATGGATTAGTGGTTTCATAATAACGATGCACATCATTAATTGTCGGCATGTGTTCAGCTATACTCGTCTCTCTATCGCTGATTAAAAAATTGGCCAATCTTTTTCTAAAGTTCATCACTTATCCTTAATGTGGCGGCCCTGAGTTGCTACTACCGCTTCTAACGCCGCTATGCATATGACCTTTAAGTGATATTCCACCACCATTTACATCATTAGAGGCTGTTATCGTGCCGCTTGTATTTTGATCGCCTGAATGATTAATTGCTGCATTAATAGATAGATTGTCGGCATTAATGGTCATTGATTGCGCATCAATAGTTACACTTTGAGCGCTCATTGCGATTAAATTAGCAGCTGACAGCGTGATTTGCGCGCGCGCCAGTAGTTCTATATTTTCTTGTCTAATTCGCCTGGTATCCACTACTGCACCCTCACCATGACGACGATAAAAAGCAATCACTGGCATGGAGGTATCGCCTTGCTCAAAAAATACCCATATATCAGCACCGGCTTTGAGTTCGCGCTCTGTGTCAAGGTCATCATCACCAATAGGGTATGCAAGCATGGCTGTGATGCCTTCAGGTACCCCATCGGTTAATCCTACAATCCCAACTTTAGCAGTACGCTTAATCTTGTCGTAAGAGATAAGTTTAGCTGGATGAAAGTAAGGAGATATAACTGTCATTTCGCACCCTCAGCCGCCGCTAACCATACTTGAGTTGCCATCATAGCTCGGCCACCTAATGCGCCTGAATCATAACGATGGGCCGCTGTTAATACGACTAAATCATCACGTTCAATACCATTATCAACCTGAATATAACGCCCTGCCATCAAGGTGTCATCAAGCTGTCTTACCATTTTGGCTTTAGTCACTAAAATACGCCTTAAATTTTGTAGCTCTCGTACATCGGCCCTAGGGTAATATCCAATCTGTTTATTATTAAATGGTGTACCAATAATATCTGATCCATTATCATCAATAGACAAGTAATTCGTATTGCTATGATTGATAATGTTTGGATTATCCACCCATTGCAGCGCGCTACGGTCATATAACACCGGCTCACCTTTGAATAAATCATTAATACGCAATATAGAGACGTTGCCATCAATAAATGCAGCGACGGCGGCCTCTTTTTGCAGTGCCAGTGCTATTCTTTTAGTGGGTAGCTGACCTTTTAGGCATATAAATTCATTAAGCTTGATATCACTCTTTAAGCGTAATTTAGCCCCAAGCGCGCGGTAAACCTCATTAAAGCTTGTGTCGTATAAAGCGACTGCTTTGTTAGTGACACCCAGTAATGGCTCACATCCTGATAATACAGCGGTCACAATAAGCGCGCCCACACGCTTACCCTCTTTAATGGCTTGCATATCAATATGCTGAGATTTAACCACGGTTAAAGCGGTACCATCTGATGTTTGCAGTATTGAGCCGGTTTGAAGTAGCGGTCTTATCCTATCAGTGGCTTTAACCAATAACTCCAATGATGCTGGCACCGGTACAAGATCAGTACGATATATCACACTGATAAGATCTTGACCATCAATACCATAACCATCGGATAACGTTAAATTCACGGCCATCTACCC
>NZ_JAGLBC010000092.1 GCF_018260395.1 Psychrobacter sp. | reverse complement strand
AAAGTGCTAACTGGATGGGTGAAGGTGGATGACAGTAGGGTTTGGGATTGCGTAGTCGAGATATCAACTACTAAGGCCGTTTATCTTAATGAACAGAGAGCTACGGAGCAGTTGTTCCCAGACAAATCTACTATTGATAGCCTTAGTTTTAAGCAAGACGTAAATCAAATGAATGAAAAGTCGCACAATAAAGTATTAAATATTGCTGATAAAAATAGCGTGGTATTTTATAGCAGTGCAGAGCCTCAACTAAGTAAATTGTGGCAGCTAATGTGTGATTCAGATAATCCCATAATAGGGGCAAACTCCATACATAATACCCAGAAATTTGAGAGTAAACTTAGCAAAAGTTACTGGCTGACGTCTTCTCAATCAAAGTTAGATGAATCGATAACGAAAGGGTTTTCTATCAATCATTGGAAAATTATTGGTGAAGCGAATGCTACTGCTAATTTAACCTTAAAAGAAGTGTATGCAAAATGGCAAGATCAGTAATGTTTTATTCTTTAAACTCTAGAACTTATTTCTAAACTGCAGTAAAAAGTTAAGATATGAATTAATATTTTACAGAATTACCGCTGACAAAATACCACTGTGTCAGTTAAGGTAGTATTCTCTAATTCATTGTAGCCTTATTGTCATAATTCTTAAACTCAAACTTATTTTAAATTTTACCAATATATCAATAATGGGTATGAAGGCTGAGTTATTGAAAAAGTTAAAATTCAGTTACAAGTTTTATATAACGCAATCTTAAGATACATAACTAATTTTAAGCACAAAGCTATTTTTGAGAAAAAACAAATTTTTAGTACAAAACTAATTTTAAGCACAAAACTAACTTTAAACACAAAAGTATTTTTAGCACATCAGTATCTATAAATACTTTATTATCTACCAAATATATCAATCGAAAGTAGGATTCACATTTTATATGTCAAACTGGCCACCAGATCCCAATCAAACCCCTGATAATAATTCAGCTCCAAATAATTCTGATAATAAGACACCTCAGACACCAAGATCATTACCTATAAGTTCTGGCGGTCGTGAATGGCATTTACTAGAAAAAACCTTACTCGCTAGTATTGAAGAGCAGCGTCGTGCTCGTCGTTGGCGTGTTGTTTCTAAGGTTTTAAGTTTAGCAACGTTGCTACTTTTGATCTTTTTGCTCAGTCGCAGTTGTGCTCCCACGGACAGTATATCAACAGTTGATGTGGCTAGTCCTCATATTGCTGTGGTGGATATTAAAGGGGTGATTAGCGCTGATGATGCAGCTAATTCTTATGATGTCAGTGAAGCTTTAACTGAAGCTTTTGAAGCTAAAGGCTCAAAAGCAGTGGTTTTAAATATTAACTCTCCGGGCGGTTCTCCTGTTCAGTCAGATGAAATATGGCAAACCATGATGCAATTACGTAAGGATCATCCTGAGAAAAAATTATATGCTGTGATTGGTGATATGGGTGCTTCAGGGGCTTATTATATTGCTTCTGCTGCCGATCAAATCTATGTAAACCCTTCAAGCTTAGTAGGCTCTATTGGGGTTATTATGCCGGGATATAACATCAAAGGTTTGATGGATAAAGCAGGTGTCAAAGATGCCACTTTAACCGCTGGCGAGTATAAAGACATTTTAAGCATGAGCCGTGATTTAAGCGACTTTGAAAAACAGCATATCGAAAGTGTTTTAAATAATACCCACAAGCATTTTATTGATGCTGTAAAACAAGGTCGTGGCAATAGACTCAAAGACCCAGAACAGAACAAATTATTTACAGGATTGTTTTGGACTGGCGAGCAAGCGATCGATCTAGGTTTGGCTGACAAAAAAGGAAGCTTAATGACGTTAGAAAAAGAGCTTAAAATTGACAACGTTATTGATTATACCCCTGTAGATCCAGTAAAAATGTTTTTGAACAATTTTGCACTTCAACTAGGTTCTGGTATTGGTTCATCAGTTGAATTAAAACTTCTTCCAGAAGAACAATCTTCAGCTGAGATGAGATAAATGTCATTAACATCAAATGTATCATTAAATATGGACTTTTCAAGCTTGCCAGTGTCTAAAGTGACAGGTAAGCCGGTGATTCATTTTGCTCATGCTAACGGCATGCCAAGTAGAGTTTATCAGCCCTTATTTGAAGTGCTGGAGCAGTATTTTACAGTTGAATATATACCTGTTTTAGGTTTAGATAAAAATGGTGAGCCAACTTATCCTATTGATAATCACTGGAATAGTTTGACCAATCAAATTATCGATAGTGTCAAAGATTTGGTTAAGAAGCACAAAGTTGCAGTGATTGGTCTAGGCCACTCATTAGGTGCGCTTTGTACTTTACAGGCTATGTACCGTAAACCTAAGTTGTTTGTACAGGCGGTATTAATGGATCCACCGCTTATTTATGGCAAAGATAATCTGATATGGCACACTGCAAAAAATTTGTTGCCGAAATACGCCGATAAGATGTCACCTGCTGCAATTTCTAAAAATCGTAGAGATATTTGGGACAGTCGTGAACAAGCTAAAGAGCTTTTGGGTCCAAAAGGATTTTTTAGAAATTTCGATGAGAAAGCATTTGAAGGATATTTGGAACATGGCTTACGTGATTTACCCGATGGTACGGTTACCTTAACTATTCCCAAAGAAGTTGAAGTGGCTGTATTTAGAACCAACCCTTCATTATATTGGATCAAGCCCAATAAGCCACCAAAAAGACCCGTTACTTTATTAATTGGTGATGACAGTCAGTTTTACAAAAGAGGATATCCGCAAAAGGTAAGACGACGCTTGTCTATCCCTTTCAAGCTGCATTCAGGCGGGCATATGTTTCCTTTAGAGCATCCTGACTCAGTGGCTAATCTTATTCTAGCCACTATTGCAGAACAAGCTTAGGATTATTACTTGAACTTAATAGTTGCTTAAACCTAATAGCTGCTTGAACCTAATAGTGAGTTTAATTCATATGATACGTCTATGCTGAAAGTTTACGACTTGGCATAGTTTTATTTATTGTACCTTAAGTTGTAAAGTCACCTTTTATTATGTTTAAAAAACTTAACTTAACTTCTCTTGCCAATGATCCAGAGGCTCCTAAACTCTTCTCCAAACCTGGAGTTGTGATGCTGTATCTAGGTATAGTAGGCGTTTTTTTTGCGCTTCAGCTTTTGGGTATCTATTTATTCGCCCCAGTAGTATTTGACGACTTTATATTAACGACATTAGAGCGGTTTGGTAAAGGTAGTTTTGATGGGACGGTTACTAGTTATTCTATGATTTTCACTTTAATAACCTTACTATCTATTATTTTTGGGATAATAAAGTGGCGTCTTGCTAGTGTCTCTGACCAAATCAATTCGAGTAAACTAGGCGAGATAACTGAGCCATTTTCTAAAACAAGTTATAAGGTAAGTGACTATTTAGCATTAAGGCCTTTCCCACTTTATGTGGCAATGGGCTTTATTGGTTTATGGCTATTGTTCACAATTGGCACTGAAACGTTGACCTATATATTAGATAAGAATCCAACTGCTTTTGTTGATGATCTATATGATAGTGTGCATCCTAAATGGCTACTCATTATCGCTATGGTAATTGTTGCACCTATATATGAAGAGGTAATGTTTCGAGGTATATTGTGGCGTGCAGTCAAGGAACAATTTGACGGCACAAAAGGGTTTTGGATGGCAACTATTGTCACCAGTGTTTTATTCTCAATCATTCACTTACAATACGAATTCTATGAGATGAGCGTAGTCTTTGTGCTAGCATTATTATTAAGTTTTGCACGCGCGAAGTCAGGCTCTTTGTATTTACCCATATTGATACATATGATTAATAATGGGATAGCTATGTGGATGTATCTGATCATTAGTTAAGTCAAAACAATACAACTGGTATCAATTATAAAAATGATAACATGATAGAATGATAAAAAAGCTCAATACCTTCAGTAGTGAGCTTTCTTAGGTTTTAATTCTGCTAAATTAGCAAGATTGATTAGCTTGTTGTTGTACTTTTAAATATTGTTGTCATTCTTTTGCAATGTCTGCTTGACTAGCTTGTTCAATCTGTTGAAGGGCTGCATCACCTGCTGCTTTGATTTCATCTAGACTTAAATACGGTTTGCCACTCAAAGCTTGTCGCCATTTGCGAGCGCCCGGTAGTCCTTGAAATAAACCTAAAAAATGCCGAGTCAATGAAGTTAACGCCTCACCTCTTGCCACTTGCTGCTCTAAATAGGGGTACAAACTATCTAATATCTGCTCTCGACTAGGGCATTGTTCACCCCAAAGCTGCATTGCCTCCGCCAAGATATACGGATTATGATAAGCGGCTCTACCAATCATAACCCCATCAACTTGCTGCAGATGGGTTTTAATCTGATCAATAGTTTCTATACCGCCATTAATTTCAATTTTGAGTTCAGGCATTTCTTGCTTTAAACGATAGACATCTTCATATCTTAAAGGGGGAATTTCACGGTTTTCTTTAGGGCTAAGTCCCTTTAACCAAGCAATACGGGCATGAACGATAAACCGTTGACAACCAGCTTCGGCACTGGCTGCTACAAACTCTTGCATGAATTGATAGCTGTCTTGCTCATCGATACCGATACGTTGTTTTACTGTAACAGGAATATCAATCTCAGCTTGCATATGCCGCACAAGATTAGCAACCGTATCAGGCTCTGCCATAAGGCATGCACCAATTTTGTTATGTTGTACTCGATCCGATGGGCAGCCTACATTGATATTAACCTCATCAAAGCCACGCTCTTGAGCTATTATCGCACATTGAGTCATTTCATTAAGATCTGCTCCACCCAATTGCAATACCAAAGGATGTTCGCTGCTGTTAAAGCGTAATAAACGGTCGGTTTTGCCATGCAAGATAGCGCTCGTTGAAATCATTTCAGTATAAAGATACGTGTGCGGATTAAACAGACGAGCAAAAAAACGATAGTCTGTAGTCGTCCAATCAATCATTGGCGCCACAGAGAGTCGTTTATTATGCATAATATTGTGTAAATCAGGTTGGCTCATATACAAGCTTATGTCCTAAATAGGCAGATTAAATACAAAGTTGTAAGGTATGACATTGGTCCAATCATTTTAATTTGATAGCTAAAGTTTTATGGATTGATCTAAGTCTTTAAACTTCGGTAAGCGATAAATATAAAGACCGATTAGGAAGGTGACTAAACTGACAAAAATGAGGTATAAAGCAGGTGAGAAACTAACAATCTGAGTGGCATAGTTGAGTCCAAAAGGTAAGGTAATTCCAACTATGGCATACATGAAATTATAAGTAATAGAGACTGCCGTAACCCTAACTTCAGTAGGAAATAACTGGACTAAAATAACAGAGCCTAATCCAATAAAACCGGTACAAAACCCTAAAATAGCATACATAATGAGGATATAACTACCGTCGCCATTTTCTAAATGATAAAAAAATGCGAATGCTTGGATCGTTAGGGCAATTGCCCCTATCATCAACGCTTTGCCAGTGCCACCTCTATCCGCAATCAAACCAAAAAATACACATCCAATCATCAAAAATAACAAGCCTAAGTTGTTTGAGTAGTTTAACATTGATTCATCAATACTAAATCTCATAGCAACTAACTCTGGAAGGAGTAAGGCAACCACCATGGTTAAACTTGCGATGATAAAAGCAACCATGAGCGCCAAAAAGATAGCATTAAATCTTTTAAAATAAGGTAATAAATCTACCAATTTAGGAACAAAGTGCTGTTTATTTTTTTGATTGAGAAATATCGGCGTTTCATTAATAGTCTGAAGTAACATCAACAACACGAAGCTAAACAGCGCTGCCCAAACAAAGGGGATACGCCAGCCAGACTCGATAAGTTCAGCTTGGGTATGGGTAGAGGTTAGAATCTCAAACAATAAATTTGAACCAAGCTCACCCAACATAAAGCTTGCTGTAACGAAACTTAGAAACGTAGCCAAATTGCGCTTGTTAACATGTTCTGCAATATAGACCCAACCTAGAGGAATATGAGCACCAAAAGCCATGCCTTGAAACAGACGGGCGATAAGGAATAAGACAGGGGCCAACATACCGACTTGAGCATAAGTAGGCAAGCAAGCAGTCAATAACGCAGTTATTGCGATACAGGATGTACTAATCAATAAAGCTGAACGTCGGCCATTGACGTCAGCATAACGGCTGAGTAAGATCGCCCCTATTGGACGCGTAATGTAACCTGCAATAAAAAGGCTTAAGGCCTGAATTTTTGCTAACGTTGGGTCATTATTGGCCGGGAAAAAAGTACTGCTGATAATATCTGCCATAAACAGATAGATTAAAAAGTCAAAATAAGTAACAGCGTTACTGGCGCAGATGATCAGTAACTTCTTTGGGGAAACTGTACTTGATGAATCCGATAAGGCAATAAAAGGCATAGAATTGGTATCACATAATAAATATTAATGGGGCTACTTAAACTTGCATCCAGATTAAAGCCAGTTCTCACGTCCATAAAATAAAAAATTCACTATGATCACAATAACCAATCTATAGGCATAGAGGACATGAGACTTATCCATAACGAATCTTTTAAATCAACATTTGGTTCTTTATCATAAGAAATAATTTGGTCATTCTCTAACGTTTGCCACTGCAGACGATTATTATCAGTTAACACAACTTTATAAGCTAAATTTAATAAATCATCACTGATAGCCATATGTAATTGACGCGCTAAATTATCATCTTTGATAACTACTCCCATTTCGGTATTGATATTTGCCGATCTTGGGTCAATATTATAAGAGCCGATAAAAACGCTATGATCGTCAATTGCAAAAGCCTTGGCATGTAAACTAGTCGATGATTGAGAGCGGGCTCGCCATAATTTATTTTCTCGAGCTTCTTTAGAGGCAGTGGCTTTAAGCTCATATATTTCGATGCCAGCCTGTAATAAAGGTACACGCCACTGGGCATAGCCAGCATGCACTGCTGCTACATCAGTTGCATTAAACGAATTGGTCAGTATTCTAACCTTTACCCCTTGTTGTGCCAGCTTGATTAAAGTGTTTACCCCATCTTTAGTAGGCACAAAATAAGAAGAAATAATCGATAAATTTTTAGTAGGCGTACCAAGTACATGTCTTAGCTGAGCCACTAGATTTGCCTGCGGCTGAGTATTTTGCAATAACTTTTCGACATTATCGCTTAAAAATGTCATTTGCGCCCAGCGAAAAGGCACTTGTTGATTAATTAAATCAGCATCTATGGTCGAATTTTCTAACGCACGATTATACACGTTTAAGCCATTATTGTTGGCTGAAGATTTTTCAGGATAGATTTTTTCAAGACTGCTAATAAATTCTTCAGTTTTGATTTTTGGGTTGTAATTAATATCAACATCTAATTTTGAAGATTTATGGTTTACTAAAGTTTCTATGTCATAAGAAATATCTGAGTTCCAATATTGCTCAAAGCTGTTATTAACATCTTTTACGACATTACCAATTAACAACACATCTAGGTCTGCAAATTGGCTTTTTTTATCATTACTTAGATATTCATCACCTACATTTCGCCCGCCAACAATACTAAGTCGACGGTCAAAGGTCATGCTTTTATTGTGCATACGATGGTTAATACGGCTTAAATTGGTAAAATAATTTAAGGTGTGAAACTTACGAAAAGACATAGGATTTATAAGGCGTACAGCAATGTTGGGATGACTAGCAAAGCGCAATAAATGCTTATCCAAAGCGGCATTGGTATTGAAGTCGTCTAATAACAAGCGAACGACGACCCCACGGTCAGCGGCTTGCCACAGCTTTTTTAGGAGTAGTTGACCAGCTTGGTCGTCGTGCCATATATAATATTGAACATCAATGCTTTCCGTAGCCATATCGGTAAGAATACTGCGTGAAGCAAAAGCATCGGCACCAGTAAGTATGGTGTGATAACCCGATTGATTAGGATGTAATCGGCCTTGTTGGAGAATAGATTTTTGCAGTTGTGTTTTTTTTAAATTTGAAACTTCAGATCCCGAAACCGAAGAATGTTTACTGCTAGTTTGAGTCACTAGAATAGAATTAACCGGAGGCTCAAGAGAAGCGCTGCTTTTAAGAGCGTAATGCTCATTTATAGAGTCCGTTAGCTGAATGCTTTTTGTAATGTGCGGAGTATTTGGTAATGTATTACAAGCGCTTAAAGATAGCGCAAAAGCACCTGCAGTCATTAGCTTTAAAAAAAGGTTCTTATTAGAGAGACATTTTAATTTGTTAATGGCACTATTATTGTTAGAAATACACTTAATTGAAGTAGATCGAATCATTACAGACGAATTGGACTTAACTTGATTGGTAGGAGTTGTTATAACTAAATCGATCAAAATATGACACCTTCATTCAAACTCTTTGTGCCATAAAGCACGTATGACTAAAGTGAAAATAATATGTGCTCCATATTACCTTCAATTAGATATTATAAAATGAAAGTAATTCTACCTAAGTTCATAACATAATAAAGTTGCTGAAATGTTTAACCATAATTAAACAAAGCCTTTAACTTCAGCAACCTTATAACTTTATAAGAAACGCACTTTAATTGATAAAATTTGAATATTGCATTTAAAATCTGAAATTATTTAAAACTATCTAAAAATAGTCAAAATTAATGATCATCTCTAATGGTTATACCACTCATTTTTTCATAATACTTAGCAAATTCAGAAAAATCTGCTGATCCTGGGTGGTATTGGTTACTAGCCGCTCGGACTAAACTTGCAACTTGTGCCATTACCGGAGTAGGGACTAGCTTTTGAGTTTGTAGATCAATGGCTATAGCACAATCTTTAGCCATCAAATCAATAGTAAATGTCTTGGGAAAAGCTCGATTGACCACACGATCCGGTAAAGTAGCTAAGGTGGCGAAGCTTTGACCACTAGCTTTGTTAATACAATCAAGGGCATCAGAAGGATTGACCCCATGCGCTTTGAGTACAGATAGCCCTTCAGCTGCTGCCCAAGCATTGATCGCAAACAATGTATTATTAACCGCTTTAACTGCATAGCCAGCACCTGATTCACCAACATGCACAACTAAACCTGCAAAACAGTCAATGGCGGGTTTAGCATATGCAAGGGCAGTAGCTGAACCTCCAACCATGGCTGTCAGAGTGCCACTGTCTGCACCAGAGGTTTGCCCTGATACCGGAGCATCCAAAAAATCACAACCTACCGATCGTAATGTGGCTTGACAGTCTTTTGCTTGTTGGGGTACGCCACTGGTACAATCGACCCAAACACTATTGGCGGTTAAATGAGGCAAGGCCTGTTCGATAACTTGATCCACAATATCGCTAGTTGGCAAACAGGAAAATATAACATCTGCCATAACTGCTTGCTCTAAACAGACTGCTAAAGTACCAAACTCTTCTGCATGGGCTTGAGCCTTTTCAAAAGAGCGATTCCAGACCATGACCGTCTCGAACTTATCTACAAGGTGCTTGGCCATAAGATAACCCATTGCCCCAAGCCCTAAAAAACTTACGGTTTTCGGTTTTGAATGGTTAAATTCAGGCGGATTAGATTGATCGGGTGTTAAGTCGTAGCCTCGGTTAATGTTAGTCATTGTTGTTCTCCTCAGTGTTTGATAAATTCAGTGTTAATCTAACAAAAATATACCATTAGCGTATA
>NZ_JAGLBC010000091.1 GCF_018260395.1 Psychrobacter sp. | reverse complement strand
ATATAATTAAATTAAAGGTTTTTCACTAGCAATAATGCCATTGTTGTCGGCGTAGACATACATACCTGTATTTAATGTCAAATCACCAAAACTAATTTCCAAATCAGTCTGACCTTCTCCGCGGCGGTTAGATTTACGAGGAATACAACCTAAAGCCATAACACCAATATCCATTTGTGCCATATCATCGACATCTCGCACACAACCATAAACAATAACCCCAGTCCAGCCATTACTTATAGCCGAAAGTGCAATCATATCGCCCAATAGCGCACAACGCATTGAGCCGCCGCCATCAACCACTAGGATTTTACCTTCACCATTGGCATCACGGCCGTCAGTATTTAACAGCTCCTTGACTCGGCTATTGTCTTCAAAACATTTAACTGTGACAACCTCACCACAAAATTTCTCTTTACCACCGAAGCTATAAAAAGATTTACCTTCAATATTTGGTAAACATACTTGGCATTCTGGATGGGCATCTAATAGGTCACAAGTGATAAAATTTGTTTTGGTCATCTCAGTCATGATTATTCCCTTATCTATTATTTATGAATAAAAACGTATTGAATTATGGAGTTAAAGATTGACTCTTAAATTTGATTGACTCTTAAATTTGATTGACTCTTAAATTTGAATGGCTCTTAAATTTAATGATATTATCTAATGATTTAATACATTGGTTAGTTTCGAATAGCTAATATTGAACATAGCTCGTTTTAATTAGTCATAGTATTTAGCTTAAGACTTTAATTGAGTCATCGCAAGCATTAGTTTATTATCAATAATGCTTACGTTCTTAGTTGAGTTGTCTATTGCAGAAACCTTATGACGCTCATAAATATTTTGTGCCGTTAGCGCCATAGCCGCTGCCACACGCTCAGCTTCAATCGGACGAGCTCGCAAGCTCTTTGGTACAATCGGTGCAATAAGCCTATAGGCCTTTTGTGCAGTATTTTCAAGTAGACGGCCTTTATGTTTACCTAGCAATAAAGAAGGTTGAAAGATAACCAATTCAGTGAAGCCTAATTGAGCCAATGATGCTTCAAGCTCCCCTTTGACTTGATTATAAAAGAAGCGGCTTTTAGGATCTGCACCCAATGACGATAATATAAAGAATCTTTGCACCCCTTTTTTATAACAAGCTTTCGCAAAATTTAGATTATGGTCGTAATCAATCTTTTTGAACGCCTCTTCACTACCTGCTTGCTTTTTAGTGGTTCCTAAGCAACTAAAGGCATCCGTATCAGGCCCTATAGCTATGTTAGATATTGTATCCTCTAGGTTATTGAAATCCCCTAATTGATAAAACTGCATTTGAGCAGACAAATGCTTTGGTGGTTTTCTAGCCACAACGATTAAACTGTCATACATTAAGCTTAATTGGCTTACTAACAATTTGCCAACCAACCCTGTTGCGCCTATTACAATGGCTTTACGTTTCATAACCTATTTACCTTTTTAACAACTACTAAAGGAGCTTTAACAGATAACTGTAACCACTTTTTTAGCTAGACTCAATAAGTTATTGATACTTGAAATCATTTGATACAAAGCTTGTTAAAAAAGCTTAAAACTGATATAATTCCGCGCTTTATAGCAATTAGTAAATTTTATGTTTGGCTAATAAGAGTAAAATCTTATATAAGCCACATCAGTTTATTTTAATGTAGATACTTTTTTAAATTGTCTGTATCTGCTGTAAATCTCCTTGCTGTTGACATGGGGTCAATGGCTACTAATCCGTAAGGAGTCCTAAATGAGACATTACGAAGTGGTGCTTATCGTACACCCTGACCAAAGCGACCAAGTAGTCGGTATGGTTGAGCGATATATCAAATTAGTTCAAGATAACAATGGCATGGTTCATCGTCTTGAAGATTGGGGTCGTCGTCAATTGGCTTATCCAATCAACAAAATCCATAAAGCACACTATGTTTTATTCAACATCGAGTGTGACGGCGCAACGCTAGAAGAGCTTGAAGAGCTATTCCGTTATAACGACGCCATTATCCGTAGTCTAGTTGTTCGTCGTGACGATGCTATTACAGAACCTTCACAATTAGCGAAAAGTGCTGATGAGAAGCGTGCTCGTAAAGCACCACGTAGTGATAACTATGACATCGATCAGGATGATGACTCTAACGACGATTCTGACGAATAATTTAAGCTCATTTAAGGAGAGTATCCATGGCACGTTTCTTTCGCCGTCGCAAATTTTGCCGTTTTACCGCTGAAGGTATCACTCACATTGATTATAAAGATGTAGAGTTGTTAAAACAATATATCAGTGACAATGGTAAAATTGTTCCTAGTCGTATCACTGGTACGTCTAACAAATATCAGCGTCAATTAGCAACTGCTATCAAACAGGCTCGTTACTTAGCATTGCTTCCATATACTGACAATCATCAGTAAGCCAACTTAGGAGTGACTCATGCAAGTTATTTTATTACAGCGTATCGTCAACCTTGGTAAACTTGGCGAAACTGTCGATGTAAAATCAGGTTACGGTCGTAACTATTTAATTCCTCAAGGTAAAGCTTTACCAGCTACAGCAGCTAACGTTGAGAAATTTGAAGCTCGTCGTGCTGAACTTGAAGCTATCGAAGCTGAAGAGTTAGCCGCTGCTAACAAACGTGCTGAAGCTTTAACAGATGTTAACGTGATTATGCGCGCTAAATCTGGTGAAGATGGTAAGCTATTTGGTTCTATCGGCACTCGCGATATTGCTGATGCACTTACCAAATCTGGCCTTGAAGTTGACCGTTCTGAAGTTAAGTTACCTGAAGGTACTTTACGTCAGGTTGGTGAATATAACGTTGATATTCAACTTCATCATGACATTTTTGCTAGCATCTTAGTTACTATTCTTTCTGAAGATGGTGATCAAGAAGCTGCTCAACAGCAAGAAACAGAAGAAGATGCAGAGTAATTACTGCCTTGTTACAACTTAGTAAATAGTAAGGCTAGTATTTAATTGAAAAGTCAGCTTCGGCTGACTTTTTTTATGGCTACAATGTTTATTTATTCGATTACAATGTATGTTAGTCTTTGTAAGCATTAAAGATAAACACTTGTTCTTATAAAAATTTATCTATATAATATCTCGTTCAATTGGGGATGTTCTGGCTTCGACGCTGGTGATGAAACCTGATGGTGCATGCCGAGAGTATATGTCCTCTCGTAAATCCAACATATATTGTTATAATCGCAAACGACGAAAGTTACGCTCTAGCAGCCTAAATCCCTGCTTACTCAACTGCCTTTTACCCATAGTAGGTTAGTTGAGTTGAAGCGCACGCATATGGGTTCGCTTAGGGGGCTGCCTTAGTCCTCTAAGTTTAAACTCAAAGGATCGCCCAATCCATCCTGACTGTCGGATCGGTGCGGGTTAAAACCATAGACAGAAACTAAGCATGTAGATCCACGGGCGTAGTGCTGGCGGACGCGGGTTCAACTCCCGCCATCTCCACCATATACATATTCAAGGCTTACCGTAACATTCGGTAGGCCTTTTTTTATAGACTGTGCTTATATCCTTTGGTTATCATAATCTAATAATACTTTTATATTCATTTTAACTTATTCTTTTATTGGTTAAATCTAATCCAATAATGCTTTATTTTTAAATATCGAAAGACAATTTCAACACTTATATAACCTTCTAAACTTAACAAGTTTTACATAAAAGACTACGTATACTGCTATTTCTGCATATAAAACAATAGGACTTACTTATACTAGTGTTTCACTTCGCATATAAAGACTTATGTTAAACCTTAATTCAAATTTATAGACTATCATTTTTTCTTTATTTAGCTTAATTACTTAAAACTCAATATAGTCTCTTACAGGTCTTATTTTCTATGCTATTCATAGGTTTGCTTATCTTAAAATGGTTATTTATAATTATTTTAGCAATAGTCATTTTGACAAGTTTATTTTTGAAGTTTGCTCCTACATTTGGAGGTAAACCAAGCGCCGATACTATTGACCGAATTACCAACTCACCTAACTTTAATGGCAAGACGTTTGTTAACCTACCCTCTTCTAAACCTTTTGCATTACAAACTGTTAGCAATATTACTCCTTATACCGAAGGCACACAGACTCATACTACTCAGTCTGGCAATTTTTTGTGGCAATTTTTATTTCCGCCAAAGGGTAAAAATCCAAGTCATCCTATAGATACTTTACCTCTTAATTTAAAACAAAAAATATCTAATAACGTAGAACACCACCCTTATGACAATACATTAAAGGATGGAGAATTTGTATGGCTTGGTCACTCAACTGTATTATTCCGTATTTCAGGTAAGCTATTGATGACAGACCCTGTGTTCCATAGTGCCTCTCCTGTACCGTTTTTCGTTAAGCCCTTTAAGATGACAAATCCGCCAAAAGCTGAAGATTTGCCCTTTGTCGATGCCGTACTTATCTCTCATGACCATTATGATCATTTAGACCATAAAGCTGTAAAAAAACTGACTCATAAAGTAGGTCACTTTTATGTACCTCTTGGGGTTAAATCGCATTTGATACGTTGGGGTGTGCTAGAAACCAATATCAGTGAATATGATTGGTACGAATGCACTACGATAGCGGGCAATCCCTCATTTGAAAATGATGGCGACATTAACATAACCTTTGCACCCACCAAGCATTTTAGCGGACGCCGATTGACTGGACAAAATACCTCACTGTGGGGGAGCTGGGCAGTGCAATCTAAGCAGCTAAGCGTCTACTTTAGCGGAGATGGCGGCTATTCAGAAGAGTTTGCCAAAATCGGTGAGCGATTTGGGGGGTTTGATGTTGCTTTTATCGAAGATGGTGCTTATAACCAAAACTGGCGCAATGTTCATATGATGCCAGAAGAGTCTGCGCAAGCTGGCATCGATGTTAAAGCTAAAGTCGTCCTGCCAATCCATTGGGGGAAGTTTGATTTGTCCGTGCATCACTGGCGCGAACCCGTTCGCAGACTCAAATCAGCATTTGACACCTACAATAGCAAGCTTCTTCCTTGTCAAAGGATAAGGGTCACTACTCCACGAATAGGTGAAGTTTTTACTTTAGACAATCTACCCTCTGCACCATGGTGGGAGCAAGAAAGCTAAATTATATATGCTTAAGTGTATATAGTTCTGTGAGATGAACTTAAGACTATTAAAGTCTTCATTTCAAAGCTTTAAGTAATAAAAATAAAGCTGTCTTAGCAGCTCTAATTTGAACAGATTGAATATCGCCAACAAAGGTTCTTTCATTTATAAAGATTTCTCCATTAATACATAGTGCAATAAAAAATTTCTTTTTAGGTCTGCCTGAAGAGGTTAATGATTTCTGAGTTAAAGGGCAGTGAAAGATGCCTATACTATTTTTAAGTCCATTTTGTTCAATAAACTTCGCAAATTGTGTTAGTACATACGGCTCATCGATAATCTCATCTGCAATCTTAGTCAAGCCAATTTTTAAGTTTGTATGATGAACATCGGTACTGTATATTCTATTGCTTAAATAAGCATTAGTATTAATTTCATACACGCCAAAATCATCAATCTTATGCTTAGCAAGGGCTTGCTCTAAAGACTCGTTGTCTTCACTATATAAATAGTCTGCTAGCAGGTTGCGAATCTGATTTGCAATCTGTTCAAATTCAATTTCTGCTTGTTCAAGGTTGTTAGCTTTGACCGAGAGCCGAATAGTAATCTCACCAATATCGGCATAAGGCGCTATCGAAACTTTACTTTGAACTTTAATCAGGTCTTTTAGCGTGTCCTCAACAGCAGACTCACCAATATTGCCAAATTTTAAATATTTTGAATATAATTTACTACGCTTACCAAGCATTTGATCAAGCCAAGGTTTTAGCTCGTATTCGAACATATACTTCATTTCTCTAGGCGGTCCAGGAATAACAGCATAATAAGTCCCTTGATACTTATGAACAAAACCTACTGCTAAGCCAACTTCGTTTTTGAACAAATGACTACCTTCGATAGTATTGGCTTGTCTTCTATTTGAAATGATCAGAGAGTCACTGCCACCTTTAAACAGCTCAAGTATCTTTTTCTCAGCTTCAGAGTCTAATGTAAGCTTAGCACCGGTGAACTCAGCGATGGCATCCTTGGTCAAGTCATCTTCTGTTGGCCCTAGACCGCCACAGCAGAGTACCAAGTCAGAGCGCTCACTGGCTATCTGCAAGGCTTGTTTTACCCGACTCATATTATCGCCAACTACGCCTTGGAAATAGACATCAATGCCTAAATCAGCCAATTGCGCAGCCATATATTGAGCGTTTGTATTTAAAATTTGACCAAGTAAAATTTCAGTACCAACAGCAATAATTTCAGCTTTCATAGTTAACCCTTATTGTACTTGTATCTATTTATAGTTTTAAATTTAATATTTTCAAATAAAGCCTTCCCTAATGCATTTTAAATATTCTGTAATACAAAGCTTATAATTAACTCATAACTTATTAATAGGTAAATGCTTACTAGTACCTTTAAAAGCATGATTATTAATACAAAAAAAAGCCTGCAACATTGAGTTTACAGACCTGAATTTTATTAAATATTTTTAGATTTAATAGGTTATGACAAATTTTAGACAAAAAAAAGATGACCCCACTAGCAAATCCTCGGCACACCTTATATCTACTACCGTTGCTACCTTCCGGTCCTGGCGGGGTTCGTAGTACAAAGTTGCGAGGCTACCAATGAAGCCACCAAGCAAGTATTATACATAAAGTTTCAATTTTTTCAAGTTGAATTGAACATTTACTATTAACTAGTACAGTCTAGATCTTCTTATGATAACAATCAGACTAGTAACAATAGTCACAGTTTTTGCACTTACTGCAAACATGTAACATGATATTATTTGAAATATTAAGAGTTATTATAGTTTTAATTGTAATATTAAAATTTTATTCGAGTAAAATTTTTCTTATGTAATAAATTAATAATCAGCAAACACAGGTGTATTTATGTATAATATATTTTCAAATTCATTATCAAAAATAGGTTTATTTTCTGCTTTAAGTTGCCTAGCTTTTAGTCAAGCTGCACAAGCTGAGCCTACAGGTTACAATCAGATCAGTTTCAATGTTGAAGCAAACCAAGAAGTTGAAAATGACCAGGTAACAGCTACTTTATATAAGCAAATTCAATCCTCTAACCCAAAACAGTTAGCTACTCAATTAAATACGGTTATTAACCAAGCATTGAGTATCTCTAAACGCTATCCAACAGTTACTACCACCACTGGTTCACAGAATACTTATCCTCAATACGATGACAAAGGTAAAATTGTAGGCTGGACAGGAACGGTAAGTGTTGATCTCAAGAGTAATGACTTTGCTAAGGCAAGTGAACTTATTGCTAACTTGCAAGAGACATTGTTGGTACAGAATATTCAGTTTGGGGTATCTGAGTCCAAACAAAAGCAGCTTGAAACAGATTTAATTAAAAAAGCTTCTTTAAAATTTAGAGATCAAGCAAACTCTTTAGCTGAGACATGGGGCATGAGTGGATATCAAATTATCAACGTTGCTATTGCATCAAACGGAGGCTATCAACCACATCCTGTGATGCTAATGCGTGATGCTTCTGCAGTAAGTGGAGTGCCTGCTCAAAAATTTGAAGGAGGTAATACTCGTCTAAGCGTGTCTGCCAATGGTACTATCGAACTTATTCCATTTATGAGATAAATTGATATTTATTATATTGACTTAATATTAGTTACTAAAGTTGTTCAAAAAAAATCCCAGCAATTACGCTGGGATTTTTAAATATTAAAATTTAGCTTTAAAATTATAGGCTGTAATACATATCAAACTCTACTGGATGTACAGTCGTATTTAGACGTTGTACTTCTTCTTCTTTAAGCTCGATGAATGCATCTAACATACCTTTAGTGAATACATCACCTTTAAGTAAGAATTCATGATCATCTTTTAGCGCTTGAAGCGCCACATCTAAGCTTTCAGCAACAGTAGGGATTGAACCTTCTTCTTCAGGAGGTAAGTCATATAAGTTCTTATCTGCTGCATCACCAGGATGGATTTTATTTTGAATACCATCAAGGCCGGCCATTAATAAAGCTGCAAACGCTAAATATGGGTTAGCCGTTGAATCTGGGAAGCGAGCTTCTACACGAACACCTTTTGGCGAACTAACGTATGGAATACGGATAGACGCTGAGCGGTTGCGAGCAGAGTAAGCTAGCATAATTGGCGCTTCATAATGTGGCACTAAACGCTTATAACTGTTAGTAGATGGGTTAACAATCGCATTTAGGGCGCGAGCATGTTTAATGATACCACCAATGTAATATAGAGCAGTTTCTGATAAGCCTGCATACTCATCGCCAGCAAATGTATTCACGCCATCTTTGGAGATTGACATATGCACATGCATACCTGAACCATTGTCACCAACTATTGGTTTAGGCATAAAGGTAGCCGTCTTACCAAATTGATGTGCTACGTTGTGAACCACATATTTGAACTGTTGTACTTCATCTGCTTTACGAACCATAGTGTTAAACGACACACCAATTTCAGACTGGCATGAAGCAACTTCATGGTGATGCACTTCGACACGGTCTGGACCCATAATGTCTTCTAAACGCTGACACATCACTGAACGTAAATCTTGTGAGCTATCTACTGGAGGTACTGGAAAGTAACCACCTTTAACACGAGGACGGTGAGCCATGTTGCCCCACTCGTAGTCATTATCCGTTGACCAAGCAGCTTCTTCAGCTGTGATACGGTGACGAGCACCTGACATATCTATTGACCATTTAACATCATCAAATATGAAGAATTCTGGTTCTGGACCAAAAAAAGCAGTATCACCAATACCGGTAGATTTTAAGTATTCTTCTGCACGGCGAGCGATTGAACGAGGATCACGCTCATAGCCTTGCATTGTAGTAGGTTCAATAATGTCGCAAGTGACCACAACAGTGGTTGCATCAAAAAACGGATCAACAAACGCAGTCTCTGGATCTGGACGTAAAATCATATCTGAGGCTTCAATGCCTTTCCAGCCAGCTACCGATGAGCCATCAAACATTTTACCATCTTCTAATACATCTTCATCGATAGTTGATGCTGGATAACTGATATGTTGTTCTTTACCACGAGTGTCTGTAAAACGGAAATCTACCCATTTAGCACTAGATTCTTTGATAAGATCAAATAGTTTGTTCGACATTTTTTATCTCTCTATTATTGGTTCACAACGAACTTTATTGTGAGGGTTGTTTAACCTGAATTCGATTAGAATTAATAATGCTACATTTTGACTAATTATCTTTAAAAGCTTGCATATTAATTTCATAATATCAAAAAACAGAGTAGGTAACACAAATTTAAAAATTAATATAAAAATTTAAATTTAAGTCGAAAATTATGTTTCGACTTTCAATAACCTGTTGTTACTTTGATATACATGTTGTTGCAACTCATGTGCCAAAATTAATTATTCAAAACTAAAATTTAAAAATTGTAGCTAAACATTAATAAAACGCACTCTATTAATCATTTTTGAATGAACTTGATTAAAATTTTTAACTATAAATAGCTCAAAATAATCGTGAATAGTGCAACTTCGTAATATTATCGCACTTTTAATGTGCATAGTAGAATATTTCTTATTTTTTATGGTGCATTAGTAGTATAAAAAATTGATATTACCTTTTATTCAACATATATAAGTTATCAATTGTTCGAACAACTTTTTGAACTTATAAGATTGTATTGGCTCAACTTTCTGTATTGGCTCAACTTTCTGTGTGGTTATTAATCAATGCATAGCTAATAAATAAACATAACCGCCACTCAAATCCAATGCGAAGCACCAGTTCAATTACTGCGTTATAGCTAACTT
>NZ_JAGLBC010000090.1 GCF_018260395.1 Psychrobacter sp. | reverse complement strand
TCCAATACAACTTACATTTCAATAATTCCTCCTATATCTTTAAAAAAAAGCCAGCAAATGCTGGCTTAGATTTAATTATATGAATAACTTTTAATGTATAGTTTTAAAGGTTCAGTTGAACATTAAACCAGTTAAGTGAATTATTGAGCAGATGCGCCAACTAAATGTACTTCTGCACGCTCTTCTTTGGCAATACCCGCATAATACTCACGTAAGATTTGAAGTACTTCAGGACGACTAAAATTCTCAGGCACTTCTTGATCCTCTGATAACGCTTTACGAAGCTTGGTACCGGATACTTTAACATGTTGATCAGCATCATGTGGACAGGTCTTAGTAGAAGCCATCGCTTGACATCCGTTACACCAAAAGGTCCAATCAATCTTTAGCGGTTGAGTGAGCATGGCGTCTTTATCGATTTCATCAAAAATAGCTTGCGCGTCAAATGGACCATAATAATCACCCACGCCAGCATGGTCACGGCCTACAATCAGATGACTACAGCCATAGTTTTGACGAAATAAAGCATGTAACAATGCTTCACGAGGACCGGCATATCGCATATCTAAAGGATAACCTGCTTGGATAACCGTATCTTTTCTAAAGTAGTTATCAATCAACGTCTTAATTGCTTCTTGACGCACTTCAGCTGGAATATCACCAGGCTTTAGAGCGCCTAACAAAGAATGAATCATCACACCATCACAAATCTCAATAGCAATCTTAGCTAAGTATTCGTGCGAGCGGTGCATTGGGTTACGAGTTTGGAAGGCTGCAATGGTCTGCCAATTCTTCTCTTCGAACAGCTTACGTGTTTCAGCAGGTGTTTTATAAATTTCTGGATACAGAGTTGGGAATTCACCTTGGCTAAATACTTTTACTTCTCCAGCAACGTTAACCTCACCCTGCTCTAACACTTGACGAACGCCTGGATGTTCTGGATCTGTGGTAGTGAAAACTTGCTGACATTCATGATTTTTGTCAATGGTGTAGGTTTCCTCAACGGTAATAACGCCCATAATCTCACCGTCTTCAGCAACTAACGCCACTTCATCACCTGGCGCTAAGGTGTCTGCTTGCGCTTTATTGGTTGATAAAGTAATTGGGATTGGCCAAAACAATCCTTTATTATCGCCAGATTTAAGGGTCATTTCATCAACCACACCTTGCCAATCTGATTTATTCATAAAGCCATGCAAGGGGGTAAAGCCGCCAATGCCTAACATAATTAAATCACCACGTTCACGAGAGCTAAGGATGATTTGTGGCAAGTTTTTGGCTTTATCAAGCGCTTCAGTTAAAGCTTCGCCTTCTAATAATAAAGGTTGTAACTCATCGCTACCGTGTGGCGGTACAATACTTGTTTTACCTAAACGTTTTACGATTGTTTGGTCTGTCATATTTCAATCCAGTGGTTTTATGGGTTCTAATTTAAAATGAGGTTATTGATAGCTTTTGACTAAAATTTTTACTATGAAAATGCATAGCCCTACTGGCTCAGAATTTTTATAAGTTTAAATGTCTTGTCAGTTTGATAGTCTTAAAAGTTCAAAACTAGCTTAATTTATTTGCTTAGGCTATTTATAAAAATTGACTGCCCTAGACTAACTAAATTTGTATATTCTTTTCTATGCTGTCTTTGGATATGCATATAACAGATATGAATTTAGCAAATCAATGTTAGATAGGTAGTATAATGCCAAGAATTTCTTATACAAAAAGGCATAATATCTATGTATAAATATACTCATGCGGACCAAGCCATGGTTGATGAGCGGGTTGAGCAATTTCGTGACCAAACCCGTCGCTTCCTAGCGGGAGAGCTTCCCGAAGAGCAATATTTGCCCCTACGCCTGCAGAACGGCTTATATATCCAGCGCCATGCACCCATGTTACGTATTGCTGTGCCTTATGGTTTAATAGCCAGCTATCAGTTGCGCAAACTTGCCGACATCACTCGTCGATATGACCGTGGTTTTGGTCACTTTACTACCCGTACTAACCTACAGTTAAACTGGCCAAAGTTAGAAGAGGTTCCAGACATATTAGCAGAATTGGCTTCTGTACAGATGCATGCTATTCAAACTTCAGGCAACTGTATTCGTAATACTACGACTGATCCTTATGCCGGTATCAATGCCAATGAGATTGAAGATCCGCGACCCTACTGTGAAATAATTCGTCAATGGTCAACCTTTCATCCTGAGTTCGCTTTTTTACCCCGTAAATTCAAAATTGCAGTAATTGGCACCCCCGAAGATAGGGCCGCTACTCAAGTTCATGACATCGGCTTACATCTGCTTAAAAATAAGGAAGGTCACATTGGCTTTGAAGTTATCGTCGGTGGCGGCTTAGGTCGCACCCCTATTATTGGCAAAACCATTAACAAATTCTTACCGCGCGAGCACTTATTAAGCTATCTAGATGCTATTTTGAGAGTATATAACTTGCATGGCCGACGTGATAACAAATATAAGGCTCGTATTAAAATCTTAGTTGAGAGTATGGGTGCCAAAGATTTTGCCAAACTGGTGAACACTGAGTGGGAAACTTTTATCAAAGACGGCCCCCTTACCCTTACTAATGATAACTTTGAAACAGCCAAAAGCTTCTTCCCAGAATTTGATTACGAAAATATAGATGAATTAGCAAGTCAGAGTCAGCTAATTAAGCAGTTTGAGAACAAAGCTTTTGCTGACTGGTACTCACGCAATACCGTACCGCATAAAGTTTCAGGCTATCGCGGTGTCATTATGTCCTTAAAAGCGGGCTTAGTCGATGGAAAATACGTGCCTGCTGGTGACATCACAGAGTATCAACTTCATAGCTTAGCTGATCTTGCTGATACTTATAGTTTTGGTGAAATCCGTGCTACTCATCAACAAAACTTAGTTTTTGCGGATGTCAAACAGACTGACTTATACGCTTTATGGCAAGCCCTAACAGAGCTTGAGCTATCGCGTCCTAATATCGGCACGTTAACTGACATGATTGTTTGCCCAGGCTTTGACTTATGTTCTCTAGCCAATGCCACCACTTATAATATCGCTGAGCAAATCGAAAAACATTTTGATAACTTAGATTATCTTTATGACTTAGGTGACATTCAGCTCAATATGTCAGGCTGTATGAATGCTTGTGCGCATCATCACGTTGGCGACATCGGTATTTTAGGCGTTGATAAAAAAGGTGAACATTGGTATCAAATCAGCTTAGGGGGTAGCTCTAAGTCTGAAACTCGTTTAGGTAATATTTTAGGACGCTCAGTAGCTACTGATGAAGTTGCTCCAACTTTAGAAAAAATCTTAAATGTATATACCGCTCAACGTCATGTTGAAGGTGATGCCCCAGAACCGTTTGGCGAATTTGTTCAAAGGGTTGGTATTGACCCATTCAAGGAGGCTGTATATGGGTAATTATCATATCCTAAACAATGAGGCTGAACACTTAACCGTTACAGATACTTGGTATGCCGTGCATACCGAAGAGCTTCCTTCATCTATTTCAATTAAAAGCATCCATTTGAGTGAGCTTCTACATAAAGAAGAGCGATTGGATTTAATTTTGCCGCTGAGCGAAGTTATTGAGCCAAAAGGCTTATTAAGTGAGCTATTAAGTTTTATCGCTTTACGCTCTAGCCGCTTAGGAGTATGGGCAGATACCAATGTCAGTACTGATCAGATAGACATATTACTCAAAGTAACTAAAGATGCCAATTATCCTTTAGTTAACAACCTAGATCTTATCGTATTGTATCAACCAAGCTTTGTTGATGGGCGTAGCTTCAGTCAAGCGCGTCATCTACGTCAACAAGGTTTTGAGGGTGAGATTCGTATTGCAGGTCATTTTGGGCGTGATCAAATCGCTTATCTAAAGCGTGCTGGTGTAGACAGTTTTATCATTGCTGATGAAAATTTAGGCGATGATATCGTCAATGCTTTTAATGCCCTACCTTCCTCCTACGATGGGGTTGTGGCTGACCAATTGCCTATGTTCAGATAACTGTTATTCAAATAACTGATGTTCAGATAATCTATTTGCTAGATACGTATATTTGATAAGTTTTGAGAATAGATTTAGCTACATAATATTGAATTAAAAATTTGGCATAATCCAAATAAAATATTCTAATAACTTAAATATTTTTGTTTTAAATTTTTTTTACTATTAATAAAGGACGTAACATGACAATTGAAATTAACATTGATCAAGCCAATCAAGAACTACATGGCAAAACCCCAGAACAAATAGTGGAATGGGCACTAGCGAAAGCTGAAAACCCAATTATCACTACCAACTTTCGTCCTTACGAATCTGCTATTCTGCATTTAATTGCTAAGCAAAAGCCTGATATCACTGTATTATGGGTAGACTCTGGTTATAATACTGATGCGACTTATAAGTTTGCAAATAAGCTGATTAAAGACTTAAACCTTAATGTTATCACTTATATTCCTAAGCAAACCAGTGCCCATCGTGATGCGACCTTTAACGGTATTCCAAGTGTTAATAATCCATTACATGACGAGTTCACTGAACAAGTAAAACTTGAGCCATTCAAACGTGCACTAGCTGAATTAAAGCCTGACGTCTGGTTTAATGCCATTCGTAAAGACCAAACTGAATTCCGTCAAGGACTTGATGTCCTTAGCCAATCTAAAGATGGCGTATTAAAAGTAGCGCCTTTGTTCTACAAAACGGACGCTGACTTAGACATATATCTAGAAGAAAACAACTTACCTAATGAGTTTGATTACTTTGACCCTACCAAGGTTGAAGAAAACCGTGAGTGTGGACTGCATACTCAGCTTTAATAGAGATGATCATAGCTTGATTTAGATAAATATAAATCTAAGATTTAGCTGGATAATGACTTAGCTATCATTAGTTAATGCAATATAACTGAAATAGCCCTCCTATTAGACTTTTAGGAGGGCTTTTTAATTATTTATGCTATAAGTCAGTTATCAAAATGCGTTAATTCTGATAAATCTAGCAATAACCACTTTATACAAGCTCATTTTAATGATATTAATAATGAAATAAAGCTTACACTACTTTAACTCTTAAACGACACCAATGAAAAGCAAATCCCTATGAATACCTTCCCCTTATTTTTCAAACTTGACAATCAACCTGTTCTAATCGTGGGTGGTGGTGAGGTTGCTCAACGTAAAGCAGATTTGCTATCACGTGCAGGTGCCTGTATCACTATATTAGCACCTAAGATTAGCGATGAGATACAGGCGCTGTTGACAGATGATAGGCACGCTTTAATCACTGAGCATTATGACAAAAAGTATATTGAAGGTAAGCGAATTGTCATTGCAGGTACCGATGATGAAGCCTTAAACCATCAGGTTCATGCTGATTGCAAAGCTTTAAACATACCGGTTAACGTGGTAGATACGCCGCCTTTGTGTGATTTTATATTTCCTGCTATTGTTGATAGAAATCCTATTGTTATCGGCATCTCGTCTAATGGCAAAGCCCCAGTACTTGCCCGCCTTACACGTGCCCGTCTTGAAACCCTAATACCGCAAGGCTATGGTAAATTGGCAAAATTGGCAGGTGACATGCGTGATGAGGTCAAATCTAAAATACCGACATTAACAGGTAGACGTCAGTTCTGGGAAAAAGCATTTGAAGGTAAAGTAAGCGAGTTAATGTTTGCTGGGCGTAGCGTTGAGGCCGAGCAGGCATTAAAACAGCAACTTGAACAGACCCATCAACAATTAATAAGTAATAGTGATATCGATCAAAACGCTACTCATTCTGCAAAACCTGCTAAAACTACAGGTGAAGTATATATCGTAGGTGCTGGTCCTGGTGATCCAGAGCTGCTTACCTTTAAAGCCCTAAGATTGATGCAGCAAGCCGATATTGTTTATTATGATGCATTAGTTTCAGATGCAGTGCTCGATTTATGTCGCCGAGATGCGGACAAAATATTCGTGGGTAAAAAACGCAGTAATCATGCTGTCGCTCAACAAGGTATTAATCAGTTGATGATTGATGCAGCCAAATCTGGTAAACGTGTGGTACGCCTGAAAGGAGGAGATCCATTCATGTTTGGGCGTGGTGGTGAAGAGATTCAAGCGTTACGTGCTGCATCTATCCCTTATCAAGTAGTGCCTGGGATAACTGCTGCTGGTGCTGCCTCTTGCTATACTGGCATCCCCCTGACTCACCGTGATCACTCGCAATCGGTGCGTTTTGTGACAGGTTTCTTAAAGTCTGGCGAGCCTAACAATGGCTTTGAGTCATTAACCAATCCACATGAGACGATTGTATTTTATATGGGTCTACATTCGTTGGTTCGTTTAACCACAGGCTTAATCGATGCGGGTCGTTCTCCAGATACTGCTATTGCCATTGTATCTCAGGCTAGCTTGCCGACACAGCAAGTCATGACCGGAACGCTTCAAAACATCGTTGCCAAACATGACGCCAATCCCCTACCTACCCCTGCTCTGCTAATCGTAGGTGAAGTGGCAAAACTGCATGACGAGTTGGCTTGGTTTGGAGAGCATATTGTCAATACAGATCAGCAAGCGCACGCGCTTAATATGATCTAGTGACATTTTTTTATATTTAACACTTAGACTGAGCACTTAAACTGAGAACCTAAAACGAAATAAAAGCAAAAGCAGGGCCTCAGCATCGAAAGATTTAAACCATCTGAAATATGCGATTGAGAGTCCCGCTTTTCTTTAATGACCTTACTCGGTGCTCGTCCCTCGCACAACAGCCACTACTTTTATTTGCTTAGGCTATTTATTTAAATTGCGCGAATTAAACACCATAGCGAAGTGACCTCAGCACTTCGTGCTACATATAGCGGATCATTTTCATCATGGCTTTTACCGTGCGTTGGCTGAGTATCTAGTCTATATTTTACTGTCAATCCAGCGTCATCTATCCAGCCTAATAACTCATCACGGGACCGCAAGTTTAAATGCTCTGCTAAGTCTGACAAAATAAGCCAAGCCTCGCCATTTTCAGCTAAATATTGACTTATACCTTTCAAAAATCCTCTTAGCATAGCACTATTGGGATCATAAACGGCATACTCTAAGGGGGAACTGGGTTTAGCGGGCAGCCAAGGTGGATTACAGACAATCAAGTTCGCCTTAGGGACTTGTTTGGGAAACAAATCAACTTGTTGCAACTGAACGTCTGTCAGCTTCAAACGATCAAGGTTGTCTTTTGCACAGGCTAACGCACTAGGGTTTATGTCGCTCGCTATGACCTGCTTGATACCCCGCTTCGCCAATATAATAGCCAATAAACCCGTTCCCGTACCGATGTCATAGGCGACCTCGCAGGGTGAAGGTAATGGCGCATCTAATAACAGCTGTACATATTCCTGACGAGTCGGCGCAAAAACACCGTAATGAGGGTAAATGGATAGCCCTAATTCCTTAATCGGGACCCCTTTTTCACGCCACTGAGCCGCCCCTAATGCCCCTTGCAGATCACGAAATGACAATACGCATGGTTCAGTTATCTTACCAAATGCAGCCGTGCAAGCGGCACTTACATCAGGTGCACGACGTAGCTTGCTGACAAAATTTTCATCAAGCTGTAATATCAGACGACTTAATAGTCGAGCACGTTGTGATTGAGCTTGGCGATTTTTGTGGAACAAATTGGGTATGTCGTTTGCTGCGTCCTTTGCGGATTTGTTTGCTAATTTATTTTCTTTATTCTTTTTACGTTCTTCAGCACGATCTATACGTCTTTGAAGCGCTTGCAGTAATTGCTTAGCATTTTGAAAGTCACCACGCCATAACATTGACGTGCCCGCATTGGCTAGACGATAGGCTTCACCAGCTGTCGTTGAGTCATCGACTATGACGATACGGCTTGGTGGCTCGTAATTACTTTGCGATATCCAAAGTGCTTTATGATGAGTGTCGCCTTCTTGCCATGTTACATACTGTTTGGTTTGTTCTAACACTTGTTCTGCCTTTCACTTATAAATTTTATGGCCATATCATACACTATTGACGAGCCAACTTCGCCACACCAAAAGGTAAGTATTCAAAACTGTTAGCAACCTTCTTATATAGAAGTTAAAGAAATAGTGTAGCAACTTCTTAAAGCTACTTATAAGCCTGATTAAAATTTTTTATGGTATGATTATTTTATCCTAAATCTATTGTTGGTTAAGTCATCTTCCTAATTACCTAAGCGTTGTAATATTATATATGACAAAGTCCACCGAACCATCTACCCCTTTAAAACCTTTAACCATAATGCACACCTCAGACTGGCATCTCGGTCGTCGATTATATGGTCAGATGCGCTATGACGAATTTGAGGCTTTTTTAGCATGGTTAGAAGACGCCATTAACCGCTATCAAGTCGATGTTCTCATAGTCGCAGGTGATATTTTCGATACCATGACACCTAGCAATCGAGCACAATCGCTGTATTATGAATTTTTGGGACGGGTTGCGCATTCAGTCTGTCAACATATCGTCATCGTAGCGGGCAATCACGACTCCCCTACCTTTCTTGATGCGCCCAGCAATATATTAAAGTTCTTAAATGTGCATGTAATCGGAACAGCTTGTGAGGATTTAAAAGCCGAGGTGTTGACCCTCAATGATAGCGAAAGCACACCTTTTTGTATCATAACTGCTGTCCCTTATCTGCGTGACCGTGATGTGCGCAGTAGCCGTGCGGGCGAGTCCGATAGCGATAAAGACAGCAAAGTCATTGAGGGTATCAAAGCACATTACGATGGCGTGGCAGAAATTGCTAAAGCTCAACAAGATAAGCTTACTGAGCAATACCAACGTCATATTCCGATTATCGCTACCGGTCACCTTTTTGCCTCTGGTGGACGTACCACAGATGATGATGGAGTTCGCAACTTATACGTTGGCTCGTTGGGTAAAATATCGGCTGATATGTTTGCAGACTGTTTTGATTATGTGGCGCTGGGACATTTGCATGTACCACAACGTATCGGTGGACGTGAGCACATTCGATATAGTGGTTCGCCGATTCCAATGGGTTTTGGGGAGGCTCGCCAGCAAAAGCAAGTTTTATTGATTCGGTTTGGCGACTTGATAGATGAGCGTTTTGATAATACTCAACAGTTATCACCTGATCCAAATGAAGCCTTTAGCACTCTAACCATACAAACATCTACATCTAAAATATCAACTTCAAAAACATCTTCAAAAACATCGGTTAAGCCTAAACTTAAAAATCAAGATAGTCTATTTATTGATGATTTGTTTGCAGGTCTTGATGATGAATTTAATGAAAATAAAAAGGAGCAAGATAATACTGATAAATTGTCTGAAGAAATCCCGACTGATACTATTCCAACTTATCCCGCTAATGTAGATAGCTTCGAGACATATAGCTTTGATACAGATGGCATCGATTCGCCTACCCCTGTTTATTACGATCACGATAAGCAGATGCAAATTACCTCTATACCCATCCCTACATTTCAAAAGTTAATGCAGATTAAAGGCGATATGACGCATATTGAACAGTCCATAAATTCGCTACCGAAAGATGAGGTTATATGGTTAGAAGTTATTTATGAAGGTAATGAAATCGTTAGTAATCTTAATGAGGAAATACAGACGTTACTTGAAAATACTTCATTTAAAGCGCTAAAGATAAAGAACACGAATAATTATAATAAAGTATTAACGTCTGAGAATAGTACCGAGACCCTTCAAGACTTAAATGTGATGGAAGTGTTTGAGCGCTGTATGACGGTGCATGATATCGCCGAGTCGCAAAAAGACGAGCTACGAGATGCTTATCAGCAGATATTGTATGAGGCGAGTCAAGAGGATGTTAATTCGGGTGAGGTTTGAATTAAGCAAGATTGAAGTTTGTAAAGTCAGAAAGTGATTTGGTGGATGTGGATTAAAATTGATTAATTACCTGTAGGCGATAGTAATTTTATGGGATGAAAGCTCTGACTAAGTTTGCTATATTTTATTTCTACCTAACCAAGACATATCCGCCTTGAGACTGAATATTCCTTCAATT
>NZ_JAGLBC010000089.1 GCF_018260395.1 Psychrobacter sp. | reverse complement strand
CGTTTGCTATTTTTTTGTCACCTTCTTTTTATCCCAATGTTCAACACACCCTAATCAATACTTTAAAAGCAGGCTAAATTAATAAATATAATAGACCTACTATGGCAACCGCTATAATAAAAAACACCAAATTCATAAGCAAAGTCTTAGTGCTAATACCTTTAGAAATGGCAGGCATAGCAGGTGATTTAGCCTTTTTAATACCCTGCTGAAGTACCATATCGATATGCTCTAAACCATCTTGCTCATATGGTTCGCTTATAGATTCAAAACCTAAAGATTGATAAAAAGCCAATAAGTAAGTCTGCGCAGCAATTTTAATAGGTTTTTTGCCATACTTGCTACGGCAATGTTTTATAGCATGTATCATAATATCGCGTGCAAGCCCATTTCGACGGTATTCAGGTAACACTAACACTCTACCGATGCGAGGGTTAGGGTTGGCTGCCACACCGCCTATATTTGGAGGAATAATTCGGCAATATCCTACTAAGGTTTTATCCATATGTGCCACCAAATGTAGACAATCAAAGTCAATCTCATCAATGTCTTGATAAGCACAATGTTGTTCAACCACAAATACTTGTGAGCGTGCTTGGAGAATATAGTACACATCGACATTCGTCAGTTCATCGAAGTTTTTAATAGTAAATTTAACAGTCATCTATAATATCTTATGGGTTGATTAATATTGGAAGATTAAAACAAATAACATCAGTAGCAAAAGGAATAGGTCAAACAAATATCAGAAACGGTTTGAACTTTTATGAATGTTTTAAGGATGCATCAAACATCAGTCTTTAGAGTTTGGCTAATTTTATCTAAATTCAAACTATCTGACATTGCATTAAATATCTCATAATAAGCGCCATGCTGTGCATACAATTCTTCATGAGTACCGGTCTCAACCACTCTGCCCTCATCAATTACAATTAAATCATCAGCATCAATAATTTGTGAAATATTATGAGACACAATAATGACAGTGCGGTCTTTTTTGATTAAATCTAAGCTGTGTTTAATTTGCTGAGTCGCAATTGCATCAAGACTTGCCGTAGGCTCATCCAAAAACACAATAGGCGGATTTTTTAGGAACATACGTGCCAGTGCAATACGCTGTTGTTGACCACCTGATAGCATTTTTGCTTCACTATCATAGCCCTCTGGCATGCCCATTATTTGTTCATGAATAGAAGCTTGTTTGGCTGCCTCAATAATCTCATCATTGGTGGCCTGCATATTACCATAACGAATATTATCAGCAATGGTACCTGAGAAAATATGGTTCTTTTGCAGCACCAATCCAATTTGTTCTCGCAGGTTATGAGTGTTGTAATTCTCAAGATTTTGATCATCAAGACAAATAGTGCCACTACTAGGCTCATAAAATTTAACTAGCAGATTAATAATGGTACTTTTTCCAGCCCCACTTAGCCCCACCAGTGCGGTAATGCGATTGGGATGTATCTCAAAGCTAACATCTTTTAGAGCTTGTTTGCCATTGGGGTAGGAGAAGTTGACATTCTTAAGCTCAATATGACCTTTTAAATCTGTGCATTCAAGTTCACCCGCACTTTCAATAGCATTATCATCATCTAAAATATCAAAAAAACCTTCAGCATAGGTAAGTGCATTATTAATTTGATCATAAATTCGGTGCAATTCTCGAATGGGCGCAGCGACGTTTTGAAACAACAGTATATGAAACATAATCGCACCAATAGTCATCTGGCCATTGAGTACAAAATAAGAGGTTAATACAATAATGAACACCACGCCAATCTGTTCAATGAAGCTCTTGCCGGCATTATACATAAAAGCAATACTGCGAATACGTAGCTGATTGGAGGTCATGTCCTTTTGAATTTCCCAGTGCTTATCCGACTCTATCGGTTCTCGCACAAAGGATTTAATTACAGTAATGGAGTCAATAATTGAGATCACCAAGCCGCTTTTGGTCTCGCGATATTGGCGCATTTGCTTACGAAATCCTTGTAAGCGATTGGCCTGCTTTTGACTAACAAAGAAATAAATCGGCACGATAATAAGGCCAACCATGCCCACCCAGAAGTTGGCATTAAACATAATCACCAACGACACAATGGCACTGGCGAATAAGGGCAGCATATCGATAAAGAAGTTCTGTACCAACTGCGTCAAACTACTTACGCCCAAATCAATACGGGTCTGCAGTTTACCGCTTGCATTCTCATCACTGGTATAGAATGACATTTTGTAAGACAAAATACGATCAACCACTTTTTGCGATAAGTCGCGAGATAGGTTAATTCGAATACGTTCGCCAAAATAACGCTGTCCGAAGGTAATAAAGACGTTAAGTACTTCTTTTACCATCAAAATAGCACTTATTAAAGTTAATAGCTTAAAGCCTTTCACCCAAGGATCTGGTAGTCCTACAATACCGGTTAAAGTATCAATAGTATATTTTAATACAAAAGCGTTAACCTGAGCAGTAAATGAGCCTACCACTGTCAAAATCAAAGTAAGAATAAACAAGCTGCGATAAGGGCGAGCAAACTCACCCAATCTTTTTAATATTGACCACAGCAATGCCCCACGTTCGCTTTTTTTAGTAGGTGGTTTGATATATAAGGGGACACGTTTTGGAGGGGAGGCCATATTATCTCGATGAAGCTTTAATTGAATTAAATGTGTAGGGCACAATAAATTTTATCATTTTTATTAGGGTCATCTTTTCTAGGCACAAATCCTTTACTCACAAGTTTTACAGTATTGAATGTCTTGCCTTCATCATTGGTCAACGTAACAATCAAATCTTGATCTTCGAAGCTGTGAAGTTCTTGAATAAGTTGCTTAATAGTTTTGGTTCTATCTTTCCATTGTATGTTATCACTCATATAATATTACTCAGCACCGTTTAAATCATTTTATAAGTCCATATATGGCATGGTCGTATAACTGTCCATTTACATTCTCAGACTGGGATATTATACCTTCAAGGCTAAAGCCTAATCTTTCTGGTACCGCACGACTGGCTACGTTATTTACGGCAGCTTTAATTTCAATTTTAGTTAAACCAATCTCGTCAAAGCAGATTTTGATGAATTCTTTAGTGCATAGGGTAGCTATGCCTTTGCCTCGATAATGTTTACTCACCCAATAACCTAAATTGGCTTTTTTTAAATCATGATTTATGGCATTCAAGCCTATACTGCCGACGATTTTATTATCAAAAACTATGGCACAAATCATTGCTTTACCATCAGCGTAATCGTGTAAAACTTGGCGAATATAATTTTCAAAAAAAGCTTCATCATGTGCTTTAGAAGGCCAAGGAAGAAATTTAGACAGCTCATCTCTCTCTTTACTCACTATAGCAAAATAATCTTTTGCTACACTTGGCTGAACCAATGCCACCGACAGGCTATCATTTATTTTTCGAGTGAACACAAGCGCTCCTTAATGCATAGAATAAATGTATAAAATAACCGCTATCATTTTTCTATATCTAAACCATTATAAAACTAAGGCTCCTAAAAGCACTACCTTAAGAAAAATCATAGCGGCTTACTATGGCGCCATTGTAATGTTTTTATTAAAAAGCCATATTGACCTTTTAAATCTATCCAATTGATTGATTATCAAGACTATATTTAAAAAACGCTAGAAGCAGTCACTAGGAACAAATACCTGACCAACCATAATTCGCCTAGCAGAGCGACTCATAGACACTTTTTTGGCTTGCCAGAGGCCATCGACCAGTTCAGTTTTACCGCCGACTAGCAGCGTACCAGATGGATGACCAAAACGTACTTCAGACAGCTCTTTTGGTGCCCCATTTCCAGCCGCCTCATTAACCAAAGTGCCTTGAGTGGTAGCAGCAGCAGCGATTGCCACAGCAGCGGTACCCATCATGGCATGGTGCAGTTGACCCATGCTCATTGCTCGCACGACCAAATCGATATCGCTTGAAGCAACATCTTTACCACTAGATGCAGTGTATGATTGAGCAGGCGCTATCCAAGCAATTTTTGGAATATGCTGGCTCTTTTGTGCCTCACTTACATCTTTAAATAAACCCATAGCCACACCGCCATTGGCTCGGATAGTTTCAAGTTTATCCAAAAGCTCTTGATTGCTATTAATATCAGATTGTAACTCAGTACCGTTAAAGCCTAAATCTTCAGCTTTCATAAAAATAGTAGGAATACCGGCACTGATGAAAGTTGCTTTAACTGAGTCTTTGTCTAATCCGCAAGCTGACACATTAAAGTCATCTTGTAGATTACCAGTAGGGAACATGGCACTAGATGAATCTACAGGGTCAATAAATTCAATTTTGACCTCGGCTGCAGGGAAGGTGACGCCATCTAGCTCAAAGTCTCCGGTTTCTTGTACTTGAACTTGGCCTTCATCATCTACGTAAACCGGCACATGGGCAATAATGGTTTTGCTAATATTTTCCTGCCAAATACGAACTTCACAGATACCTGTCTTAGCACTTGTAGCTACTTTATCAGCATCAACCAAACCCATGTTAATTGCACAGGCACCCACAGCAGCAGTTAAGTTGCCACAGTTGCCACCCCAATCAATCATGGGTTTAGCAATATTGACCTGACCGAACAGATAATTCACATCATGATCGTCTTTATCTGATTTAGAAAGAATGACAGTCTTTGAAGTGCTTGATGAGCCATTACCTAACCCATCAATTTGCTTACCGTAGGGATCGGGACTACCAATGACACGCATTAGAAAGTTATCCCGTGCCTGTCCAGGTTGTTGACAACGCTCTGGTAAGTCGCTTAGTTTGAAAAATGTACCTTTTGAGGTGCCGCCACGCATATAGGTGGCAGGTACTGCAATTTGAGGAGCGAAAACTGTATATTTATTTGAATGGGTCATGACAAATCCTTAAAAGGAGTAGGAGAATTTTAAACATCGAGAAGAAGTATTTATTCATTAAAAAAGCGCACAAACACAATAAAACATGGCTTGTGCGCTAGTCTAAGACGCGCTTAATAATTTAATGATATAAATCAAATAAGTTAAAATTTAATGAGCTAATAAAAACTAAGCCACATCGCCTGCCAAGAATTCTTTAGCAAAGCGTTGTAACATACCGCCTGATTGATACATTTTAACTTCATCAGCGGTATCTAAACGACACTTAACAGGCGCTCTATCTACACTACCATCTTTACGATTGATGACTAGCGTCATTGTACCGCCAGCAGACACTTCACCTTCGATATCAAAGACTTCTGTACCGTCGATGTTTAAAGTTTTGCGGGTCGTACCAGATTCAAACTGCACCGGTAAAGCACCCATACCAACTAAGTTCTGACGGTGAATACGCTCAAAGTCTTCAGCGACCACACACTCGACACCTGCCAAGCGAACTCCTTTGGCAGCCCAGTCACGGCTAGAGCCCTGACCATAACCATCACCTGCGATAATGATAAGCGGCTGATTGCGATTCATGTAGGTTTCAATAGCTTCCCACATACGCATCACTTCACCTTCTGGTTCAACACGGGCTAAAGAGCCTTGGACGACCTCGCCATTTTCATCACGAACCATTTCATTTAATAGTTTAGGATTAGCGAAAGTTGCGCGCTGAGCGGTTAAGTGATCACCGCGATGAGTGGCGTATGAATTATAATCCTCAGCAGGAAGACCCATAGTGTCTAAATATTCGCCCGCTGCACTATTTGGCATAATGGCGTTTGAGGGCGATAAATGATCAGTGGTAATATTATCTCCCAATACTGCTAGTGGACGCATACCTTTAAGCTTATTAGCTTGCGCCATATTGCCTTCCCAGTATGGAGGACGGCGAATATAAGTACTCAATTCGCGCCAGTTGTACTGAGGGTCAGTTACTGCATCATGACGTTCGGCATCGACAATACCTTCATCGAACATGGGGATATAGACCTTAGTATACTGCTCAGGTTTAACCGCAGAAGATACAATGGCATCAACTTCCGCATCATCGAACCAGATATCTTTTAAGTACACATCATTGCCATCTTGGTCTTGACCCAGTGGATCTTTTTCAATATCGAATCTGATTGAACCAGCAATTGCATAAGCTACAACCAAAGGCGGCGACGCTAAGAAAGCTTGTTTGGCGTAAGGGTGGATACGACCATCAAAATTCCGGTTACCAGATAGAACTGCAGTCGCAAATAAATCACGATCTATAATCTCTTGCTGAATCTCAGGCTCTAATGCACCACTCATACCATTACAAGTTGTACAAGCAAATGCAACAACGTCAAAGCCAAGTGCTTGCAAATCAGGCAATAAATCTGCTTCTTCTAGATACAGTTTTACCGCTTTTGAGCCCGGTGCTAAAGAGGACTTCACCCATGGCTTACGCACCAAGCCTCTTTTGACTGCATTACGAGCCACAATACCTGCAGCTATCATATTGCGTGGGTTAGAAGTATTTGTACAGCTGGTAATGGCCGCAATAATCACCGCACCATCTGGCATCAAGCCGTCAGGCATAGGCGTTAAATGCTCATTGCCTTCGTTAGCAATACCTGATTTAACCAAATCAGTAGTAGATACGCGAGCATGTGGTTTAGACGGCCCTGCGATATTACGTACAACTTTTGACAGATCAAATTTCAAAACTCTTTCGTATTCAGCATCTTTCATGCCGTCAGCCCATAAGCCAGTATGTTTAGCATAGGCTTCAACCACTTTAATTTGCTGCTCAGTACGACCTGTTAAGCGCAAATAATCAATAGTTTGCTCATCGATTGAGAACATGACAGCGGTTGCGCCATATTCAGGCGTCATATTAGAGATAGATGCACGGTCACCTACGGATAAACTTCTTGCGCCATCGCCATAGCATTCCACATAGGCAGAAACCACGCCTTCATTACGAAGAAACTCAGTCATTGCTAGCACCAAATCAGTACCGGTAATGCCAGGTTGTAATTTGCCTGTTAATTCTAGACCTATGATATCAGGTAGGCGGATATATGAAGGGTTACCTAACATAACGCTTTCAGCTTCAAGTCCACCAACACCAATTGATATAACGCCTAAAGCATCGACCATTGGAGTATGGCTATCCGTACCTACTAAAGTATCTGGGTAGGCTACAGGTATGCCATCATTTTTATCGGTAATGACCTGAATCACAGGTGACATTTTCTCAAGGTTAATTTGATGCATAATGCCGTTGCCCGGTGGCACAACGTTTACGTTATCAAAGGCATATTCACACCAATTGATAAAATGAAAACGGTCTTCGTTACGGCGCTCTTCAATGGCACGGTTTTTCTCAAAAGCATTTTCTTCATAACCTGCGTGCTCAACTGCCAAAGAGTGATCTACAATCAGTTGAGTCGGGACAATAGGGTTTACTTTTGAAGGGTCACCACCTTCTTCTGCAATCGCATCACGTAAGCCTGCTAAATCTACAAAGGCTGTTTGACCTAAAATATCATGACAAACCACACGAGCGGGATACCAAGGAAAGTCAATTTCTTGCTTGCGATAGATATGTTGAGACAATGCCTCTGTTAAATCTTCTGGAGGGCAACGACGTACTAAGTTTTCACATAATACTTTTGAGCTAAAGGGAAGTTTAGCGTAAGCGCCAGGCTCAATATCATTTACCGCTTGTTCAGCGTCAAAGTAGTACAAACCACTGTCTTCGCCATTTGGTAAAGGTAATGGTTTTTTAAAATCTTTATTCATCGGCTCAGGATGTTTATGGGTTAGAACTGGCTGATTTTTTTCTATGCTCTGGTTTGGCATGGTTGGCTGTCCTATAAAACAGTTTAGTAAGCAAGATGCATTACTAGGTTTTAGTTTATACATCTTGCTATTTCATTTAACTCTATTTTAATTTTAATTTAGAATGTATATCAAAAAAATAGAATTTTAAAACTCTATTAACCACGCTCGCTAATAGGAGGTACTTCACGTGGCTCTTCACCAATATACTCAGCACTTGGGCGAATAATACGATTATTAGCACGCTGCTCAAACACGTGAGCTGCCCAACCAGTTAAACGTGAGCATACAAATATTGGCGTAAACAATTTAGTTGGGATACCCATAAAGTTATAAGTTGACGCATGGAAAAAGTCAGCATTACAAAACAATTTTTTCTCACGCCACATAACTTCTTCACAGCGTACAGATACAGGGTATAACACATCATCACCAACATCAGCAGCTAATTTTTCAGCCCATTGTTTAATGATTACATTACGTGGATCAGAATCACTATAAATAGCATGACCAAAGCCCATAATCTTATCTTTACGCTCTAACATGCCTAGCAAACCTTGCTCAGCAGCCTCTGGAGAGTCAAAGCTTTCTATTAATTCCATAGCAGCTTCATTAGCACCACCATGTAATGGACCACGCAGCGTACCGATTGCACCAGTGATACATGAGAATAAATCTGATAGAGTAGAGGCACAAACACGTGCCGTAAACGTAGAGGCGTTAAATTCATGCTCAGCATATAGGATTAAAGACACGTTCATAACGTGTTCATGCAATTCGCTTGGTTTTTCACCTTTTAACAGATGTAGGAAATGACCACCGATAGTTTCTGAATCAGTTACACAGTCAATTTTTACGCCTTCATGGCTAAAACGATACCAGTAATTAATAATAGCTGGGAAAGCCGATAACATACGGTTTGTTTTATCAAGCTGCTGCTCAAAGCTTTCTTCTGGCTCTAAGTTACCCAACATAGAACAACCAGTACGCAATACATCCATCGGATGTGCTTCTTGTGGGATACGTTCTAATACGTCTTTTAATGCTTGAGGAAGGTCACGTAGCTGTTTGAGTTCAGCTTTGTATTCATCAAGCTGGGCTTGGGTAGGCAATTCGCCATACAGTAGTAAGTAAGCCACTTCTTCAAAGATACATTTCTCAGCCAAATCACTTACATCATAGCCACGATAAGTAAGACCTGAACCTGACTTACCTACTGTAGATAGTGAAGTTTGTCCTGCAATTTGTCCACGTAAGCCTGCGCCTGAAAGTTGTTTACCTGCTGCCATAACATTTTCCTTTTAACTAGGTGACGGTATGATTGAGTCATTCAATCGGATGTTAAAGATGATTATTATTTCTCTTTTATAAACTTAGTGGTATTGAGCTGTTTTTACTTTTTTTGCGCAAATAGTTGGTCTAATTTTTGTTCAAATTCATGGTAATTTAAAAAATCATACAGCTCCATACGCGTTTGCATGGTATCTACCACTTCCTGTTGAGTGCCATCGTTTAATAAATGTTGATACACGTTTAGAGCAGCTTTGTTCATGGCACGAAAGGCTGATAATGGATACAGCACCATGTCAACACCAACGTTAAATAACTGCTCTGTGGTGTATAAATCTGTTTGCCCAAATTCAGTCATGTTAGCTAGTACAGGAATGTCGAGTACGTCAGTGAACTTGCGATACATTTCAATATCGGTTAAAGCTTCAGCAAAAATCATATCTGCACCAGCTTCTTGAAAAGATACTGCACGCTCAACGGCAGCTTCTAAGCCTTCAACAGATAAGGCATCAGTACGTGCCATAACCACAAAGTCAGGATCTACTTTAGCATCAAGTGCCGCTTTTAAACGGTCTACCATTTCACTAGTAGATACGATCTCTTTATTTGGACGGTGACCGCAACGCTTTTGAGCCACTTGATCTTCGATATGTACCGCTGCAACGCCTGCTTTTTCCATTTTTTTAATGGTTTGAGAGATGTTAAATGCGCCGCCCCAACCTGTATCAATATCTACCAGTAAAGGCGTGTCTACAGCATTGGTAATACGACTAGCATCTTCAAGTACATTGTCAAGGCTGGTCATACCTAAGTCAGGTAAGCCATAAGATGCATTGGCCACGCCAGCGCCTGACAAGTAAAGGGCCTTATGACCTACTTGTTTGGCCATCATAGCGGTATAAGCGTTAATAGTACCAACTATTTGTAAAGGTTGGTTATTTGATTTTTGATCTAAAAGGGCATCGCGAAATCGTTTGCCGGCAGAATTAGTTGTCATAATCTTTCCTTATAAAAGAATAAAAGGGGATAAATAGATTTTATTTATTTCTTAGATTCAACGATGAAGTGCAACGTTTAGAAATGATGAGAAGAAGAG
>NZ_JAGLBC010000009.1:13291-37538 GCF_018260395.1 Psychrobacter sp. | reverse complement strand
TTTATGAATGTTATGGAAAGTTGGTATTATAATATATTTCTGTTCGATTACTTAGCATATTTAAATAAACTGAATTAAGTTGATTTTTTTACTGGCATTAAAACAGTCTAAAACCCTTAATTCAGTATTATTAGGCTTGAGCAAAAACAGAGCAAAGTCTATAATGCTGTTAAGTAAAAATCATATATATTGAATATTTATTAATATTTAATTACAAATAATTGTAAGCTGATTAATTATTTTTACCAATGTTTGTTAAATATTGAGACATTGAGAAATTAAGATATTTAGACATCGATAAATTTAAACACGATTTTAATTCTCTATTCATACTATAGTTATGAATATATCGCTTATCACTTATATGATGACAGTTATGAGTAGCTTTTATAAATTATAGCCATAACTAGTGTAACAAAGGTTTATTAGGTATGAGACGACACTTTAAGGTGTTATTTCTTGACTTAATCAAACCTTTTTTTGATTTATGCAGATTGTGAACCATGCTAGTTAGCGATGCTAGTTAGCATTGTCAGATTGTTTTTAACGGAATCTACTAATTTAATAATGAAGGGTAGTGTCATGAATGCAAATGCGGTTAAAAACGAAGGTAAAAATCCAGAAAGTAGGGGTCATTCTGATAAAGATGGAAGCTTCTGGCAACGCAACAAAATACCGATCATGCTGACTACAGTCGGTGGAGCTGTTGATACCATTGGCTTTATCGGACTATTTGGTTTCTTCACCAATCATGTGACTGGAAACTTAGTGATGGCTGGGGCAGGTTTGGTCGATGAAGGAGATGGTTTATGGGTCAAGCTTGGGGCATTGCCAGTATTCTTATTGACCGTTATTATTACCAAACGAGTTATCGTTAAGCATAAAAATACTAAGTTTATATTGAGTGATTTATTGTTCGCAGAAGCGGCCTTTTTAATTGCTTTTTTGATATCAGCGGTATATTTTGGCCCTTTTGCTCAAGCCGGGACATTGGCAGTGGGCATGACTGGTTTCTTAGGATTAATTTCTTTTGCTATACGTAATACAGCAGGTAAAACGGTGATGGGTAAGATTAATTCCACATTGCTGATGACAGGTAATACCACCCAATTAGGTATTGATATATCGGACTTTATATTTGATCGTCAAAACTGTAATCTTTCAAGTCTAAAAAGTAGCTTAACAACAGTGTCAACTTTTATTTTGGGGGCACTTTTGGGCGCTTTAATTTATCTAAAAATTGGCTTTTGGGCAATTGCACCATTTATTTTGCCTGTTTTGTACGCCGCCATTTATACTAGAAATGAGAAGAATCTAAAGCAGGCTACGGGTATTAAGTAAATATAGCCGGCTTAATATCTATTGATTATAATAAAAAAATGCCAGTCAGAAATCTGACTGGCATTTTGCATTTCTAACAATTTAGACTAATGTGATTAGTCTAAGAACGCAAAGTGCTCAATTTCCATATCTGTCATTGATGAGCTTGGCGCTACCATACTTTCAGCATGACCTGAGGTACGTGGCAAAATCTTATCGAAATAGAAGTTAGCAGTTTGGATTTTAGCAGTATAGAACTCAGGCGCTTCAGTACCACCATTTTCAAGCTTATCATAAGCCACTGCTGCCATACGTGCCCAATGATAGGCCATCATCACATAGCCTGAATACATTAAGTAATCGACTGAAGCGGCAGATATGATCTCACGGTCTTTACGTGCACTAAGCATCAAACGTACGGTGAGAGTATTCCACTCAGCACATAGCTTGGTGAGCGCCCAAACATATTTGCGCATGTTTTTGTCTAATGCATATTCACCACACCACTTCATAATGCTAGAAGTATAATCACGAATAGCCTTGCCTTTAGACTGTAAAATAACCTTACGCCCTAATAGATCAAGTGCCTGTACGCCAGTGGTACCTTCATATAGGGTAGCAATTCGAGCATCACGAGCAATAAGCTCCATGCCCCACTCTTTGATATAGCCATGACCACCATATACTTGCTGACCTTCTTTAGCCGCTTCAATCCCAAGCTCGGTTAAGAAGCCTTTAAGGATTGGGGTATAGAAGCCTAGTTTATCATCCCACTTTTCAAACTCTTCGTTATTGTTTTCTGCGACGCCTTGTGACATTTTATCCGCATAACGTGCAGCATGATAAATCATTGAACGGCCGCCTTCAGCGAAACATTTCATGGTCAATAGCATACGACGTACGTCTGCATGATGAATGATTGCATCAGCAACTTTATCCGGCTCTTTGGTACCAGATAAGGTACGCATTGAACGACGCTCTTTGGCATAAGGTAGGGCATTTTGGAAAGCAAGTTCACAATGAGCAAGACCTTCAATACCAGTACCAATACGAGCTGTATTCATAAAGGTAAACATGGCTTTAAGGCCTTTGTTTGGTTCACCAATCAAATAGGCTGTAGCGTCATCAAAGTTCATTACACAGGTAGCTGAAGAGGCGATACCCATCTTATGTTCAATTGAACCACACTTGACACCATTACGCTCGCCAGCTTCACCTTGATCATTCACAATAAACTTAGGTACGATGAATAATGAGATACCACGAGTACCTTCAGGCGCATCTGGAAGACGGGCTAGTACAATATGAATAATGTTATCGGTTAAATCGTGTTCACCGCTTGAGATGAAAATCTTAGTACCATTAAGTTTGTAAGTACCATCTTCTTGAGGGATTGCTTTGGTTTTTACTTGACCCAAGTCTGTACCGCATTGTGGCTCAGTCAAACACATGGTACCTGACCAAGTACCTTCAACCAGTTTTGGCAAGTACATGTCTTTTTGTTCATCGGTACCATACTGTAGTAGTGTATTAATACAGCCAGTGGTTAGACCCGCATACATGGTCCATGGCCAGTTAGCTGTACCGATCATTTCAGACTTAATAAGATTAATAGACATGGGCAGATTCATACCACCGAACTCTTCAGGGTATGAGATGCCTTGCCAACCACCTTCTACGAACAAATCGTAAGCTTCTTTAAAGCCTTTTGGGGTGGTGACAACACCATCATTAAAGTGACAGCCCTCAGCATCAGCCGCCTGATATAATGGGCCAATCACATTTTCAGAAAAATCAGCAATACCTTGTAGAATCATATCTACAGTTTCAGGGTCGGCATTGGCACCATTGCTTAAGTCTTTATAATGCGTTTGAAAATCAAAAACGTCATTTAATAAAAACTTCATATCACGTAGGGGGGCTTTATAACTAAGCATAATTAACTCTCTTTCAAATAAAAATATTTGTATGGTAATAAATGTCTGACTGTTGAAGCGTATTGTCAATCCATGACATTGTAGAAGGTATGATTAACTAGCAGTGAATTTAGTATAAGGCCAATCAATATAAAAACCTATTATTTATAAATATTATTCATAAGTGAATGGTTGTATCATAATAATAAGTTTTAATTTAGTTTGAATATTACTCTTTTAATACAGTGCTAAAACCTTATATTATTCAGTTCTTGCAATATTAGTGTTGTACTGATGTTATTTAATGTCAGCATGTTATAAGCACGCATTGTGCTAAATACAAAAAGTTTAAACATAACGAAAATAGAGTAATCAGCTTTTATGATAAAACAGCAATTAAAACAGCTTGCTAAACAAGAAGCTGAACATTTATTTACCCTTAAACCAAATCCTCGTCCTTTGCATGTTGGCATTGTAGCTGCACTGACTATTGCATCGACTATTTTTATAGCCGCTTTATTTAATCAATTGCCAACCGGTGTTTTAGCGTCGCTTGGGGCAATGATAATTTTAAATCAACCGAATTCGGGTACCCTTAGGCAACGTCAGGGATTGATGTTTTTTATGGGTATTATGATGATCAGTAGCTTTTGCCTAGGCCTTATCGCTCATAATTTACCTGGCTTAAGAACACTTATAATCTCTTTTATGGCACTTTCGATAGTGTTTATAGGACGTTACCTACGTCTGCCTCCGCCAAGTGGTATGTTTATTCTAATGGCTTCATTCATTGCCGTGTTTATGCCGGTAGGGTGGGACAAGCTATTGTATACAGTTGCTATTGTAGCCTTTGGCGCTATATATGCTTGGGTCATATCACTGTTTTATAATTTGCTTATAATACGTCCATCTACACAGCGAGTAGAGCCTAATCACCGGTATGAGTCGGGTCTTTTGACAGAGAGTGTTATTGTGAGCGCCTTTGTGATTTTGGCACTAGAAGTAGCGCTTTGGCTTGACCTGTCGCATCCCTATTGGGCGCCTGTTAGCTGTTATATTATCATGCAAGGTATCAACTTACGTAGCATGTGGATTAAGCAATTTCATAGAATTTTGGGTACAGGCATTGGGATGTTTGTGGCCTGGTATTTAATGTCTATACCTTTATCAGATATTGAAGTGGCCATTGCTATATTTTTTATGTTGGTTTGGGTCGAGATCATTATTATTCGTCATTATGCTCTAGGCGTATTGATGGTGACACCGCTAACTATATTTATAGCTGAATACGGTGGCAGTCATTCTGTCATTCAGGGGGCAGCGCTGACTGCTCATCAAGGCATTATTGAAGCGAGATTTGTAGACACTGTGATAGGGTGTGGTATAGCCTTACTTGGCGGGGTGGTCATGCACTCCACTTGGTTAAGACAGCCGATGATGAATTTGGAAACAAAGCTGCTTAAAGCCACTAAATAAATCTTAAAGCGACTAAGTTAATCTTAAAGGGACCAATTTAACTTAAAGCCCTTGAGTATCAACCGTTAGAGGTTCACGATTTACTTTTAATGGCTATAATCTTTTAATGGCTTCAATCTTTTACTAGTTTTAATACCGTTAAAAATCTAAATTGTTGTTAGAGTAGGATCAATGATAGCTCCGGTCCACAGTTGGAAACTTAGTGCCGCTTGTCTAAGCAACATGCCATAACCATCAGATACCTGAGCGCCTTTTTGGGAAAAATGAGTTAATAAGGGCAGCTGTCGTCCATACATCATGTCGTAAGCATAGTGGCAATTTAAGCTGTCTTGTAGAGGTAGTTTATCACCCGACAAGCCAATTGAAGTGGCATTAATAATGATATCAAATTCTCCATGTAACTGCTCTAATGCACAGAAGTTGGGGGCTATGGCTTTAATGACAGGACTGGCTTTGGACAACTGCGTTACTAAGTCATCGGCTTTGCTAACGGTACGATTGGCGATGGTCAATTGTGAAATACCGGCTTCAATCAAGGGCAATGCCACACCACGAGAAGCGCCACCAGCACCTAAAATAGCCACTTTAGCCTCCTTTAGCGGCCAGTCTAAGCTTATTAAATGATTAACAAAACCTTGCCCATCCGTGTTATCGCCGTACAGTGCGCCATCTTTTAGCATTAAAGTATTGACTGCTCCTGCTACTCGAGCATGCGCTGAAATCTCTCCCTCTTCGGCACATAGCTGGTATGCTATTTGTTTAAATGGAACTGTGACGTTTGCCCCTATACCGCCGCCATTAAAAAAAGCGTTTACCACTGCGTTAAAGCTAGCCGCGTTGTCAGGACAATATTGGCGGTTATAACGTATCTGTAACTGAGCTTGCTTGGCAAATTGTTGATGAATTTCAGGCGATTTGCTATGGGCAATGGGATTACCGATGACAATAAAGTGTTGGGGTATAATTTGGCTCATGAGATACTCTTTAGATTAATAATTTTATGTCATAATGAAAGTTAATAAATGCTACCTAAGTAAATTAATATGTAAGAAGGCCTTTAAATTTAACTATAGCAAAGTAACTGTTTAGATTAACTGTTGACAGTAACTCTAGATAAACAGTGCTGTTATTTATTACCCATAATTTAGTACAAAAAGAAGAGTATAACAAACCCACCATGCTTGAGAGAGTCCTCTGTAAGATTTCAATTAAGCTTCATGCTTTTTCCACTATGCAATGACTGGGGATTTGGATAAACTAAACATTCTTTTTCGGTTAAGATATGACTGGTGCCGATAGATGGTTTATATTGAATATCTACTGATACACCAGAAAAAAATGGGGACTTTATTGTGAAGCCCCCATTGAAAAGTTACCAAAATGGGTAACGGTCTAAAATGAGTAAAAAGGTGTGCGTGAATGATTTTTAGCAAATTCCAAAATTCTAGCCAACTATTTAATACTACCGGCGCCATGATCTCAAAAATAAGCACGATAGGTTTGGTGACTTGTTTATTGATTACAGGTTGCTCCAAAGCAGACCAAAGCTCAAAAGCTACCGATATTACTGCAGAAGAACAAGCTTCTCAGCAAGCTGTGTCTAACAATGATGCCATTGCCAATAACAACGCAGACGAAAAGGTAGAACCTAGTACTAGTACTGATAAAAAGCCTGAAGGTAAACCGGTTAGCTATGATGTACATAATTGGAAAGCGACCAAAGCGCATAGCATGACTTTAGAAAATTTAGATGCTTTAAAAGCTGAGTTTGGCAATGTGACGGTAACAGACAAAAAGAGCTTAGATTACGCCAGTAATTTAGCCGTTAAATACCGTTTTATGAAAGGTGATCAGCCTTATTTAGATATCATTGATTCTAAAGATTATCTTGAGCTGGGATGGTACTTTGCCAATCCTAATGACTCAGATAGCGAAAAGAAAATCAGTGTGGATCATGCCAAAAAGGTCTTCAAAGTCATGACAGGCTTAATGGGGAATGAAGGTAAAGATTTGGTACAAAATATCTTAACCGGAAAAATCATTAAAAACCAAGTTATTGATGGTAAAAAAGTAGAGCTTGCAAAGTGTGAATTCTATAGCTGTATGATTATTATGAATAAAAACGGCTAGTTTAATTATTATTCGGCTTTTTTATTATTGTTTTATTTATTAAGGTAGCCGTTATGACTTATGCCATGGTGTGGTATCAACTTAGCGATACTGGCGTGAGTAAGCTATCACCTCCTGCATCAGTTACGGCTTCTCCTGATTTATCCTCTGTTGCTAATTTGACTGCTTTTCAATCTTTAGATTTGGATTATTTAGATATAGCGCCAAATCTACGTGCTCTGGCTTACGGGGATGGTTTTTTTACCACCATTGGCGTCCATAAGCGTCAATTAGTTTGGCCATCCTATCATCAATCTCGACTGCATCATCATTGTCAAGCTTTACAAATTAGCTTAGAAGTCAAGGCAGAAGAGCTGCTGTGGAAAAAAGTCTATGAGTTTGCCTCGAATATGGAAGAGGGCATCATTAAAATAATAGTTTCTCGACCTAATCAAAGTATACGTGGTTATGCTTACTCTGCGCATGCAAGTGACAACCGAGCGTTAATTTGGATTGGAATAATGAAGACCGCTACATTGGCAGAGCAAACGGCAACGTTTTTGGCTATAGATACTGATATAAATAAGCACCCAGACCATGATACGCACCCAGACCAATATAAGCAGCTAAAACGACACCAAACAACAGAACAAGTCATACTACAACAACCGCCTATAACAGCTAAATGTTTAAAATCACAATTGGCAAGCTTACCGCAGCCGTTAGCAGGGTTAAAGAGTTTAAATCGCCTTGATGGGGTGATGATAGCCGGCGAATTACAACGTTTTAAACAGTCGATTCCAGACCTTGCAGAAGGCTTGGTGGCTGATTTAAACGGCAATTGGGTAGAAGGGGTAATGAGCAATGTCTTTTATTGTTTAAAGCCAACAACCGATACCCTAAATAATCAAATGACTGCACCAACTTGGAATACGGCACCGATTCTCCAATCTGGGGTAAAAGGGGTAATGCGCCAAGTAATAATTGATCGATTTCAACAGCTTAACTTACCTGTCCAAGAGCGCGATTTATGCGATGAAGACTTGCCACAAATACAGTCGATGTTCTTTTGTAATGCAGTGCGCGGGGTTATTCCAGTTGAAAAGCTTTTGTTTCAAGAACATGTTTTTAAGTTGTCTTTAAAGCCTTTTATTAAAAACTCTGTATCAATGTAATTACCGCTATCTAATACAATTTGCACTGTCCATTTTTATGTTTGAATTAAGGTAATAGGTTAATCCAATTTACAATAATGACCATTGCCTATAAATTCAATAATGCCTTTATCACGTAGAATCTGTAATTGTTGGCGTATTTTAGCGTTAATATTATTATTGTTAGGGTAGATAGAACGTAAGTAACTTGAAAACTTATAAACTTCGTTGAGCGTAAATTGTTGTGGTAATTTGTCAACACACTTCATGATTTCTAATGTCCAGCCGCGAGCAAGAGCAGATTGTCCACGTAAAAAAACGGTCTTTTGAAATTGAGCTGTTACCTTAGATTTGTCGATAGGGAATTGATCTTTAACTATAAATACCTTACCAGATTCAGGCACTTTGCGTAGATCAATATTACATCCTACCCATCCTGCACGTTTGGCAGTAAGAGAAAGTGGAGGGCGTTTGATAATAATGCTTGGTGTAAAAAAATGCTTTGGAATAATCAGAAAATTATTAACGCTAAGGGTCTTTGAGTAGGTTAAAAAGAAAAAGTTAGGGTTAGTATCGCTACTAACTCGCTCAATCATCGTATTGTAAGCACCGTCATTTATAATTAAACTTAGTTTTGCTTTTTTACTCTTAAGCTCAAATTGTTCGTGACAATTATCACAATAGAAGTCGGCAACAGGTTTATTATTACTAAATTCAGATAATGTATCTTGTCCACAATTAGGACAATACCCGTTATGGCTTACCCAGTTCTCACTTAATACTCTAATGATTTGGCTTGGTGAGGTATAACCTTTTACTAAGTTTTGATTTAATTTTAAGTCCAAAGCTACCTCTAGTAGAACGATTAAATGAAACTGACGTTGCAAAAAATTTAAGAATATAATAAATGGCTGTCAGAATTAAAGACTTATTTTAAACTAGTTTACATACTCTTTTCATCAAAAAGCCACCGCAAATCAACGATGGCTAAAAGCTTTAATACAAAATTATTTAAACCCATAACATTTGCTATTGAGCCATAGGATTCTTGATATCAAGTGCTGACTTATCTAAAGGAGCAGTTAAGTCTATGAGCTCATTTTTTCGATTAAGTTTGGCACCACCGTCACGAATTAGAGGTTGATATACCAGTGTCGCTGAACTTGATGACCATTGGCTAAATAGAGTATCTAATGGCAAAGAGACGTAAATACCTTTATCTAAACTGCCTTCCCCAAACTCTTCAGAGGTGACATCAGTCTTAGTAATCCAGCCACCCATTTTTACCCCATTATTAAACTGACGAGATAAATCTAAAGTAGCGCCTTTATCACCGGCCAAATATTGACCAGCAGATACCTTCATATCGACGTCATACCAAGGGGTGTCCCAATAGACACTGATATTGCCAGTCGTGGCCTCATAGTCCTGCAATCCAAAATGCTGGTCAAAATCACGTTGACGCACTCGGTTCACATCCATTCCAATTGCCCAAGGTTGATTGGGTTGACGGTATAGAATTTCACCGCCAACACCTGCAAACATAGGATCAAGATAGCCGGCATATGCTAAGCCATACCAGTTATTACCAAAGGACTTAAATTGATTCCACTGTAGGTTCGGCATGAGGATTCTGGAGGTGGTCATATACTCTCCAAAGTTGGTTCTCACCCGCGGTAACTTACTGTCTGCTACATACGAGTAATTATCATAGTTGTCTACCACTCGCACTTGCGCTGTGCCATCGACCCATGATCCCCGCCAAAGCTTATAGTCAGCATTTGCATTCGCAAAAATACCATATAAATAGCCGTCAGGACCACCGATACTCTGTTGCAAACTGGGTGTAAAGCGAATAGACCCTTTTGGCAAGTCAGTATGGGAAACTACTTGAGTATCAAGTGAAGTAGAGGTTGGTACAGCTGTGGTAATAGTCAGGGGGTGATCAATACGCTGTGAGGGAGGTGGAAGCTGGAGATATTGCTGCGCCCAAGTGTCGGGATTTATATTAAAGACGCCTACCGGTTCGCCATAACGAGACACTTGTATTTGAATAAAATTAGTACCCGCTGGCAGCACTTGACGCAGCACTTCCATGCCTTGCTGTAATCTCTCATTGATAAACACCCCGCCATAATCTTCAACGTTTAATATAACATTGCCCTGAGATATTGACAGGTCTGTGGCTTTCCATCCGGTAGCTTGCGAAAACGCATTGATTATGGCTGGATTGGTATAAGTGTCTGAATCGCCTTGACCCAAATTAATTCGATAACTAAGATTTGAATACTGAGTGGAAGGAAGTTTTTCTATACTTTTGACTTGATAGGCTTTGGGCTTAACTCGACCCAGCTTAGATAAATCTCCCTGCAAAGTTAACCCTAGCATCAAAGTATCACCTCGCTCATACCCTGCACTCAAAGCAATACCACGGTCTAAATCTTGCCATGTTGCGCCAATATTTACAGGAAAATCCTTGGTGTTGAGGTTTTTGTCAGAATATGGCTCAGACTTATAATCATTGCCATCATACTCAATTTTGAGCGTAAGTGGTTCATAAGGAGTGTGCCACTGTATTCCGCCGAATAAAGAAGTTGGGCCGGTAAACCAAGTCTTTGCACTCAATTCTCCGCCTTCACCTCCATTATCCACGCCTCGCTCATCAAATCGATCATCGATAGCACCCAGAGGATTATCGATATTGGCTCGGGCGCCCAAATAACCCCAGCCCATACCCAAACTAAAATCAAAGTCACCATAACGTTTGTTGGCGACTAAATACTCTCCAGCGAATAAGCTGGTACCTGCCATATCTCGCCAGCCGACCGCCAGTTCTGGCAACCAACGGTTCTCTTTTAATAGCTTTACTTTAACATCTAAAGACTTGTCTTTTAGGTCTTGCTTGGGGCTAACAGGGCCATAAGATACCCCATCAATATTACTATAACGGACTGTCGTCTCAAGTCTATCAAACGGCTGTAAAAGAAGGTTGTATTGCGTATAAGGTTCGGCATGCGACACATGAGTTACCAAGGTGCCTTGGGGGTGCATTCTAGCGCTAGGGGTTTGTAATAAACCAACCACGCCCCAGTCGCTTGAGCTAATAGGTAAGTCTCTTGTCGTTTCAGGTTCACTAACGGTAAGTTTAATGGGATTGTCATTTTGACCAAAAGGCAATGGTAAATTCACGCCTTGAGTGGCTATAAAGTTAGCGACCTCTTGTGCTAAGTCTTTAGACCATTCATTTTTAGCATCAGGCACCCATATCCAAGATCCTGATATAGGAGGCATCTGATTTTGGGCATTCCATTTTGCTAAGGTAATATAGTCAACAGTGCCATCTGGTGAAATCAGATAAGCCTCATCGGCTTGCGTCTGTTTGTTTAAGGTAGTGAGGCACGCATCGATATAGTTTTTTGCTTTTGTACCCGCTTCATAAAGGACTCGGCAAGCTTGCGTGTCATCGAATAATACGGTCACTGAATTTGGATTGGTATGGACTAAAACTTTATCCCCAGTACGTAAAACAGGTTCAACATTTGGGTTAGCTTCAAGATAACGAGGGTCTTGCTTAGGAAGCACCACACGTCCTGTTGCTGATAAAGATTGTAACCATTGTTTTAGCGGTAATAATCTATTTTTTATAGAAGGCTTGGTTTGTATTAGATGATCCAAATCTGTAATAAGGGTTGTTTGCTGTGTCTGCTGAGGGGCTACTTCAACGCTCGTTTGCCAGACCATGGCAGGTTCATAGTAAGATTCAGAATAAGGTTTCAGGTCATTGTCTTGCTTGTTGTCAAACTCTTTTGATAGCCATGCCCCCATTCTTTGGTTTGCAGGACCATTTAGTACTTTTGAATAAGTTGAGGCGTTAATAGAAGGTGCTGTAGTTTGAGGCGAGTCAGATAAAGTTTTGGTTAATGGCAGTGTTTGCTCGTATTGCTCCTGAGTATTGGCATGAACAGAAAAAGAGAGACAAGAGGATAAAGCTAGCACTAAATATTTGTAATTAAAGTTAGTAGGGGAAGATAGTTTAGGCTTCATGAGGTTTTCCATACTTGCCAAGTTAAACAATATCTTTTTGAGATACATTGTTGACCATACACTGGCTTATTCATATTGTTAGCGTCAAATGCATACCAGCTATCGAAGCTAGGCTGGGCCTGCATCGCTCGGCTGGTTGATATCGTATATTCATGTACCCAGTGTAAAGACGTTTGATCACCGACAAAATCATTGTGTTCAGGCATTTCACCATCGCTTAATTCACGGCGCTCACGAACGCCGGTAATACCGTCGACTGTATCAATCTCACGAATGAGTTGTTGAGGTTTTTTTACCGACCAATTTAAAGCATAATCGGTGCGTTCACGCCAGTTGTACTCCGGTGTCGTTACCGATATTAATCGGCCATTACTCCATTTAAATACAGCACGATCTGCACTATAAAACACTTCAGTATTAAGACTAGGCCATTGATCATTGGCGCCTCTGGCCAACCATGCTATGTGGCCGTTCATATTTAGTCTAATATAATCGAAGTTAGGATCAAGATTAGGCATAGTAAGACTGTTTGTTAAAACAGTATTGGCCTTAATAACACCCTTAGAGGGACCAAAACATTGAGTGTTGCTCTGCGAACATCCAGTTTTAGCAGTACATCCGAATAGGCTAAAGGCACTACTTACGATTAATAGCGTAAAAATAGGCGGGTTCATTTTTAGCATCTTCTCTCATCTTTATGCTTCAGAAAAATATGCCTTAAATTCTTATAAATTTAAGGCATATTAGGGTTTTATAATGACGGTCAACACTCTTAGATAGAAACATTCTCAGATAGAAACGGCTACTTAATTAGTGCCTGTAGTACCTGAAGTGCCAGAATCATTATCATCATCACCACTAGCAGCAATGGCAATGCCAATTACGGCGGCGGCCGCTACTGGCGCCCATACAGGGATGCTACCTGATGAGGCAATAACTGCTGGTGTTGGTACCGGTGGAGGCGTAGGTAGCGGTTGTATAACTGGTAGTGTCTGGACAGTTGGTAAAGGCTGTGGTACTGGTTGTGGCATAGGCTGAGGCGCAGGCGGTGGTGGTGCAATTACAGGCATGCCTTTAGGGAATATGTCACTAAACCAGTTATCACACTGCTGCATAGAAACGCGAACAATTCTACCTGAAGCATCATGATATTGATTGATCATCATATCTGGTGAGTAAGGAACATATTTACCTTGAATGGCTTTAGCAACGCCATCACGACCTTGGCGATGACCTGTACCAATATCGCAAGTGCCATTTTGATATTGTGGGTGTAAATTACCTAGCACTCCTTTTGATACCGATACTTCATTGCTATGTAATAGAGGCTTCTTGAAGGTAATAGATTGATAAAATCTAGCCGTTCCAGAGTTTATAGCCTGTTGACATTCTTCCAAAGTATCATAACCAACATTGCCATGTGAGTCTTGATGGATGCCAGCTTGGGCAGGAAGACTTATTAGCCCTAAAGCCATTAACGAGATAGTGCCTACTAGTTTTTTCAAAGTTTAAATCCTTTTATTAAGTTTTTAAAATAATTAGTTAAGATAAATTTAATTCAAGATTAGCATTTTTAAATACTATTTACAGATACTTTTTCCAGTTTTTATGAACTAACCAAAATAAATAACATCATCTTTTTTAAAAACTTAATAAAATCATTGCTTAAAGGTAATTATAAATAGAAATTTTTTTTGTAACCTAATTTGATTAGCAGTTTAATTTGTTAAATTAATTTTATTAGATTAACTTTCATCAGAGTAAACGGTTGCTTATAGGAAAGTAAATGTACTTATTATTAAGAAGTATTGAGAAGTATTGAGAAGTATTGAGAAGGTTAGGTCATAGTGTTTATTTACTAAAACAATTAATAACCAATACGAATACGTTTAATAGGTATCTATCTTATATATACTATCCAAATTCAATAAGATGCTTATTCCCCATTGAATATCTGAGCATAGAGTGCTAAATTCTAGCAAACTTTTATTTCGTGAGTGGCTATGAGCGATTCTGATTCAACAAATCCAGGCAATAACCCGAACCAACCTGAAGCTATCGAGACTCAAACTGTACAACCAACTGATGTCTCGTTGGTGTGTGATGATCCATCTCGCCATAAAAAACCGCCCAAAAAGCCCACTTCAAGACGCAGCTATCAACTGCGTTTGGTGTTTGGTTTGATGTTGGCGTTTTTGTTAGCAATGGGATACCAAACTTTATTTGGTCACTCTAAGCAAGCGGCAGGCAATCTGGTGGTTAAAGAAGGTCAAAGCTATTATGGCTTTCTGCCCCAGTTTCAACGTGATGTACCTATGTTCTCTGCCAACTTAGCAAAGTTGTATATTAAGGCGACCATAGATGCACCGCTTCATGCCGGCATCTACGAAGTACCACAAAATGCCAGCTTAAAACAGCTTATCGATGCCTTCAAAAAAGGCCAAAAAGTTGACATGGTGTCGATTCAGATCGTCGAAGGTAAAACTGTAGCTGACTTATATAAAGTTATTGCTAATACCGACGGTGTGGTATTACAAGTGCTAGAGTCTAATGGTAAACCTAAACCAAATATCAAACAATTATTGGGCATTGATGCTTTTACGCCAGAAGGAGAGTTCGCTGGTAACCTTGAAGGATGGTTTACTCCTGATACTTATCGCTATGCCAGAGGCGTAACTGATAAACAGATACTAAATGACCTCTATAAGCGCCAAAAACAAACATTAGACGAAGCTTGGGAAAAACGTGCTTCTGATCTACCTTATAAAACGCCTTATGAAGCGCTAACCATGGCCTCAATTATCGAAAAGGAGACTAGTGTTCCTAGTGAGCGTGAATTGGTATCAGCAGTGTTTGTAAATCGTCTGAAAAATGGTATGCGTCTCCAAACCGACCCAACCATTATCTACGGGCTAGGCGAGCGTTATGATGGCAACATTCGCCGCACAGATATTAACGAAAAAACCGCCTACAACACTTATCAAATCGATGGTTTACCACCAACGCCAATCTCATTACCTTCTCCTAAGTCTATTGAGGCGGCGCTACACCCTGCCAATAGCGACGTTTTGTACTTCGTGGCAACTGGTAATGGTGGCCATAAGTTTACTAAAACTTTAGAGGATCACAACCGTGCGGTACAAGAGTACTTGCAAGTGATGCTGGTAAAGAAAAATAGCCAATAATTGATAAATAAAGTGAGTCAATAGGAATGTCGCACCCAGTAAATCAAGCTAAATTTATAAGCTTTGAAGGTACCGAGGGGGTGGGTAAAACCACTGCCATTGACCTTTTATGCCAGCGTTTGGATAAGACAGGTACAGATTATGTGCGTACCCGTGAGCCAGGCGGTAGTGACTTTGCCGAAAAGCTACGTGAGCTACTATTAGATACTGCAACGAACATCTTTGATGACACTGAATTGCTACTAATGTTTGCAGCTCGTAGTGATCATTTGGCAAAAGTTGTCTTGCCAGCTCTAGAAGCAGGTAAATGGGTGGTTTGTGATCGCTTTATAGACTCAACGGTTGCTTATCAAGGCTATGGCAGAGGCATGGGTGATCCCATAATGCTTAGCAAAATTGACAGTTTAATCGCTCATTTTGTGCCGCGCTTACCAGATATTACCTTGTGGTTAGATTTACCGGTGCAAGAAGGTATGCGACGTGCTGGCAAACGAAGTGTGGCTGATCGCTTTGAACAACAAAAAACGGCCTTTTTTGAAAGGGTTTATCAAGGCTTTAGTGAGCAATATCAAGCACAGCCTACTCGCATTCATAGGGTAGATGCGCATGGCACGGCTGAAGAGGTGGCTGAGCGGATCTGGGTTATTGTTAGTCAATAAGGTTAATTAAAAGACAAACATGGTGTATGTAAAAAGAGCCGTTTGAGAACCAAAAAGAGCAACCCTAGGGCTGCTATTTATTTTGCATATAAACAATAAACCTAATCAGTCTAAAAGATACAGCCTACGATTTTTGCTCAGCACTAGCGCTATCTTTGCGAGCTTGAGTGTCAGGTAGACGTTGGGGATCTAGCGAGCCGTTAGCCTGCCTTGGTGCTTGAGAGTTGCCATTATCTTGTGACTGTATCGACTTTCTAGACGCTGAAGACTTAGCAATTTTTGGAGCAACTGCAAGGATCGGCTTAGGCGTGATTTGACTGCTTTCTGCGCGCTCAAATATTCTCTGCTCAAGCTTCATTGCCAGCTCAGACTCTAAAAAAGTTGGGCTAACAGCAGAAGCAGTAAGCTCTACTTGATCAATAGCATTATCTTGGGTCAGTAAGTCAGTATCGCCATCTACTATTGACTTGTCCTCAATTGGACTGTCCTGAGAGGCTTCAGAGCTAGAGCCATTGAACTCGGCACTAAGCATTTTCTCTTTACGTTTTTCTGGACTCTTAGCAGTAGACTCAAACTGCAAATCAGCTAATGCGCGTGCTTGTTTTTGTTTTTCAGTGACATCGACTTCTTTTGGCTGCACCACATCTTCAATGACCAATGCCACCAGCTTATGATCACGAGGAATCTCGTTATCAAAGCTATCAGTAATGACATGCAAGAGACCTTCTTTATCAATCGTAAATAATGGCACAAATTGTTTATTATCAGCGCGATACTGACTAAAACTATAGCTGTCAGTGATATTGGTAATCTTTATTCGTGCTTTTTTTGACAGCATGCTGGCCATCTTAGTGTAAGTCGCGTCTTTACCAAACAACCATCGCGAGTTAAAGCCAGAGCGTTTGGTTTCTCGTTCTGTTTTCGATTTGTCCTCAGTGAATTTCAGGCGATAGATTTTTTGTTCACCGAATTCATGACGATAATGTAGCTCAGATAGGGTATTAAGCTCTTTATCAGTACTCATCGCAAACAAATGACCAATGCCAATCAAATCCAGATGACGGTCGGCGTGGTCAGAGACAGGATTACCAAAATAAGTACGTAATCCAGACATACGTGCTTTAGAAATATTGGTGTAATTATTGTGCGCAACCAAAACATCCAAACCTTGCTGTAGTAGAGCTTCTGCAACCATCAACGCCACAGGATTAGAACCCACAATCAATACTCCATTGCTAGCAGGTTCACGCACACCTAGCATATTCCCTATCACTTTGGCGCCCAAGCCTTGGATCAATACAGTACCAATAATAACCATAAATACCAATGGCACTAATAGCTCTACCCCTTTAATATCATACTCTTGTAAACGAATGGCAAAAAGAGAAGAGATGGCGGCGGCAACAATACCCCGAGGTCCAATCCAGCTAATCATTAGCTTTTCAGAGGTCTTTAAGTTGGAGCCCATAGAGGAGGCCCATACCGATAATGGGCGGGCGATAAACATAACGATGGCCAATAGTACAAGGCCTTGGAAGCCCACACTCAATAAACTGTCTAACTCAACGCGGGCGGCCAATACAATAAATAATACTGAAATTAATAAGACAGTTAGCGACTCGTTAAATTCTAAAATTTGCTCTCGTGGAAAGCCCTTCCAGTTGGCTAGGGCAACACCCATAACGGTCACTGCCAATAATCCTGACTCGTGCTCAAAATGATTAGATATTGAGAACAATAAAAGGACGAAGGCTAGGGTAAATACGTTGTGCAAAAACTCGGGAATCATGTGGCGCTTGATAAGATTGGCCAACACAAATGCACCAAACATACCAATGGCAGTAGCAATAATCACAATTTCAGCAAACAAGAAAATACTATTCGCTTCGCCGCCTGAAATAATATATTCATACACCAATACCACAGCTATAGCGCCGACAGGATCGATGATAATGCCTTCCCACTTCAATATATTTGAGATGGTCTTATTGGGGCGCACGCTTCGCAAAAGCGGCATAATAACGGTAGGGCCGGTGACACAAACTAGAGCGCCAAATAGTAAAGCAATAAGTGGGTCAACATCGAACAATAAATAGGTGGATAGAGCCACCACAGCGATAGTAATCAGTACCCCAACGGACACCAACATTTGTACCACTTTACCGTGCTGTTTAATTTCTTCAAATTCTAAAGTTAAAGAGCCTTCAAATAAAATGATGGCCACACCCAATGAAATAAATGGGAATAATAAATCGCCAATGACCGCATCTGGGTCGAAATAGCCCATGATAGGGCCAACGAAAATACCAATAATTAATAAAAATAAAATTGACGGCTGTTTTAAATACCAAGCTAGCCACTGCGCTGCAATGCCTAACCCAACCACGCCAGATAATAATAAGGCGGTATTCATAAAAAATCCTTGTGTATGCAGCGTCAACTCCCAATCAAGTAGATAGCCTGAGCTAAATTCTGCGTCATCTAAAAATAATCATTTGGGAGAGGTAAATAGACACTGTAAAAAGCCAAGTGCGTTACCACTAGGCTTTGCTAAGGTGGGGTTCACCACAAACAACATATCTTCGGTTGAAATGTTGTTTGTAGTAATAACCCTGCATTAGCAGAGATGATTTGACAGTTTTATGACCATAGTGAATCTATAAATAATACGCGGCCTACTGAGAAACTGTTGATATCCTACGCAAAAAAATAGGGTTAATTAAAGTTATGATATCATGAAATAAAGTGACGCATGAGAAACAATCACTAAAAAACAGACTCAAAACAGATGAGTTTATAAAAAAATTGCGACAATTATCTTTAGTTTATGGGTATAGATAAATAACTTTCACTTAAATAAAATATAAAAATAGTGTTAATAAACAGTAGTTTATTTAGTTCTTGTTAGCTCTATAGGGTTCAAAGATAATGTACAGGTAAAATAGATAGCTAACAAGATCGACTTTTCATTATCAGATTACCAAACTAAAAAGCAAATGCAATTCTGCAGACGATTGATTGTGCTATAAGTATCTAGCGTATCTGCTAAATACGACTTATCATGAATAGAAGGTTTAGTGGTTATCATAATTAATGGCTGTGGATGTAAGATTGGCATTGACATGGTTTTTATGAGTGTAATGAGGCCAACTTATTGTTTTTCACAGACCCCCCTAGGAGAATACCAATAATGAATAGTGCATCTCAGTTAAATAATAACCATGCCAAGGAAGCTGAATCGTCTAAATCTAAAGCAGATGAATCTAAAGCAGCTGAATTTAACTCAGGCGAAACTGACAAAATCATCCATTCTCACCCAGATGATACAGTAACGAAATCTATATGCTTCACCCCGACCAAAAAGTTTTCCAAAATTCAGCAAGGTATTAAGTCATTTGGCGCAGCCTCGATGCTTGTCTTTAGCAGTTTTGGAACGGGGGCTGTAAGTTTAGGTGGCTTAACTCAAGTCGGTCTAGGAGCAATATTAACCACTGGTGCGATAGTGGCAACTGTGGCAACCCCATCAGTGGCGCATGCGGCAATAGTGGCATCGGACTTTTCAGACTTGGTAGAGCAAGTAACACCCAGTGTGGTAAGAGTCAATGTTGTGACTAAGATTAGCGAAGAAGAGTTGGCCAAAGCACAGACTGTCGAGCTATTACGTCAGTTCTTTGGCGATAGAATTCGTATTCCAGGGGCACAATCCCCAGCTATTGAATATAATTATGGCACAGGTTTCTTTGTAACCTCAGATGGGTATATATTAACCAACCATCATGTCATAGCAGGTGCTGATAAAATCACAGTCACCCTAAACGATCGAACTGAATTGGACGCAACCTTAGTCGGTAGCGATGAGCGTTCGGATGTTGCAGTATTAAAAGTAAAAGCTACACCTGCTAAAAGTTATCCAGCTTTGCCCATGGGCAACTCTAATGAAGTCAGAGTTGGTGAACCTGTGTTAGCAATTGGCTCACCTTTTGGTTTCGACTATTCTGCATCAGCCGGTATTGTTAGCGCCAAATCTCGTAATTTCTCGCGTGATATTAGCGTACCATTTATTCAATCAGATGTGGCCCTAAATCCGGGTAACTCCGGCGGTCCATTATTCAATCGTAATGGTCAGGTTATCGGTATTAACTCACGTATCTTTAGTGGTACCGGTGGTTATATGGGCCTATCGTTCTCGATACCAATCAATGAAGCTTTAGACATCTATCAACAGTTGAAACAGACTGGCGTTGTGTTACGTCCTTATTTAGGTATCTTCCCACAAGATATTGATCGTAACTTAGCAGAAGCTTATGGGTTGAGTAAGCCACAAGGTGCATTACTGATCAAAGTCACGCCTAATTCACCAGCACAAGCCGCTGGTCTGCAAGCAGGTGATATTATTACTCAATATAATGGCAAGATGATTTTGGAGTCTTCTGACTTACTAAATATCATTAACCGTAGTAAGCCGGGTGATACTTTTAATGCAATTGTATTACGCAAAGGTCAGCAGCTAACTATTAACGGTAAGATTGCATCAGCCCCTGACGAAGTTTCACCTGATTCAGTTGTAACCAAGTCCAATAATAGTCAAGTTCGTTTAGGATTACGCATTCAGGCCTTGCCTAAAGAGAGTCTAGCCCAATTAGGCGGAGAAGGAGTATTGATTACAGAAGTAGATCCTACAGGTTTGGCAGCTCGCGCTGGACTTAGACCTGGCGATGTCATTACCAATTTTCATCAAAAATCCATTACCAGTATTGATGACTTTCAACGTGCTTTGAGCCAACTTCCTGAAAAAGGCGTGGTAACTATTGAGGTTGTTCGGCAAGGTATTCCAGCAGTTATTGGTATACGACTAGATTAGAATACTACTTAAACTCAATAAAAAAGATATATCAGCGATTAAATACAATTAAACTAATCCAACAAAAAAAAGCGCTCTAATTAGAGCGCTTATTTATGCAACTTATTATGTAAACCATCGTTGAATAATTATTGATTGTTCTATAGATCGGGTTTAAAAAACCCAAACTATAATCTAGTTACCAATAGCTGAAAATATGTGCTACCGACTAGCGAACATTATCACCTAAAGTAATAATAGGTTTGTCTAAACGGTATTTGGCTGCAGCATTACGAGCACCCATTGTACTAGCAAGGAACGTCAATAAAGAACTTATTAACCAAAATAGTCCAGAATATAAAGCAGTTTTACGAGCTACATCTTCAGCTGTATTAAGAGCTTGATTGGCTTTTTGCTCAGCAGTAGCTACCATTTGTTCAGTCTGAGTTTTATATTCATTATAAGAACTAACTACTTCAGTACGAACTTGCTGCGCTTCAGGTTCACTTAAGCCTGCTGCTTGAAGACGATTAACGATTTCGTCGCTTTCTAAAGTGTGTTGAATATCAGCCAAACGTTGTTTAGCAATTACGTCAATATTCTTCCAAGTATCAAGATCAGTAAAATCAAGAGATTTTACTTCCGCTTTTTGTTCATTTACCAACTGTGTAATGACAGTTGTTGTAGCATTTACTTGTTCTTTATCTAAGTTTTGCGTATTTTTAGCAACCCAACCTTCTACATCGCTACGACTAATATCACCTGTTACACGATTGTAGACGTCTTTAGCCTGTTGCTGAGGATCAGCATTAGAATCTGAAGCAACTGCACCTACAGCTGTCGCAACACCGCCAGTTGCTTTAGCAGTAGTGCTTGCTACCGTACTTATAGTGCTACCTACAGCACTAGTAGCAGAAGATAAAATACTAGTTGCGCCATTTAATGCCATGATTGTAGTTAAAGCAATCATAGAAGCTGCTGTTAGCATACCTGTTAAAGTAGCATCTTTAGGGTCAATTTCTGTACCATCTCCAAATAATGTTTCAGGAGCTGAATACTTCACTGCAAAATAACCTGCAACATACGCACTTACCAAAGCTGTAATAGCAGTATAGATACCTGCGGCAATACCAGTACCTTGTAAGCTAAAAGGTAGGAAAGATCCTAGCACCAAGGCTAAAGCAATCATGGCCATAACCACAATAGTACCCATCAGTAAACCTGCCAGTACACCGCGCCAAGAAGGGCGTCTTTGTGGAAAATATGAAGGAGTCATAATATGTGTCCTATTAAATTAATTTTAAGTAAATTTTTTATAAATGGTTGTTATTGGCTTATTAATATTAAACATACAAACAGTTATAAATTAATATTTAATTTAGAACTCAGTATTAAGTTTTAAAATTTGTTTAGCATTTTAGCTTAGTATTTTAACTTAGTAAGTTTACATTAGTAATAATACAAACATATACGCTAACAAATTTTCTAACGTCTTATAGCAACCGAGTATAAGAGCACAGCACACGACTTTAAATTTAGTTTAGTAACAATATGCCATTTAATGTATACAATTCAATGATAATGTAGTAGTAAAGTTAAATATGGATATATATGGTAGTCCAAGTGTATTCATATATAAATTAAGTGGAGAGGGATATAAACCAATTTACAATCAATAAAGTCATATAGATAGATTAATTTAAATAAAGTGATTATGGGTTAATAATATCTATAATATTAGAAACTATAGATATAATTGTAGTAAGCATAAAAAAACCTCCAATCGCTTTGATTGGAGGTTTAGTCGCTTATTCACTACAATTTTTAACACTAAAAACAATAGTATAAGGTTAAATAGGTGGTATCCCGTAGGGGATTCGAACCCCTGTTACCGCCGTGAAAGGGCAGTGTCCTAGGCCTCTAGACGAACGGGACACAAAATCATGTAAACATGAAATAATTTTACAACGTAAGGTGCTATATAAATAGCTTTGCCTAGGTGCTTACGTTGGTGCCGCTGAACTCATTATATTAAATACTGTGAGTATCAACTAATCTTAGCTATTGGTGGAGCTAAACGGAGTCGAACCGTTGACCCCTTGCATGCCATGCAAGTGCTCTACCAACTGAGCTATAGCCCCTCGCTAAGAGTGGGCGTATTTTATTCAAGTGAGGTAATATTGTCAATACCTTTTTTTATTATTTTAAAAATAGTTTAAAAAAGTCATGTTTATAGTAAATTAATGCCCCATTGCTTCAGCATGTGCCTAGATGCAAATAATGATGACAAATTGTAATATGAACAAAGCTCTCCAAAATAATGCATTTTATAAGGTTTTATAAAAATAACAAGGTTTGCAATGAGTAATCTTAAATTCCAACTAATCGTATAGGTTTAAAAAAAAGCGAATCTAAATATGTTTGACCCGCTTTAATAAATTTAATACTGACTAAAAAACACCTGTCTCCTCTTTGTCTGAAAGACTTAGGTACCTTCACCAAAGCGACCGTTTTGAAAGTCATTAACAGCCTGAATAATCTCTCGTTGGCTGTTCATCACAAAGGGTCCATACTGCACAATAGGTTCATTCAATGGACGTCCAGTGACTAAGATAACGCGTGTTGCTTCATCGCCAGCGGTCAGTGTAACGCCATCAGAGTCATCGTCATTGCTCAATATAGCCATCGTTTTGATAGGCACTCGTTGACCTTCAATGCTAGCACCACCGCGATACACAAACACAAAAGCATTATGGGTAGCAGGGATATTGTGGCTAAAGCTTGTGCCTGCTGGCAGATGAATATCTAAGTAAGTAGGCTCTGTGACTTCCCGAGTCACCGCACCTTTAACACCATTTGACTCTCCTGCAATTACCGTGACAGCCACACCACTGTTAGTCGTAAAGTGTGGTAGGTCGGCGCTTTGAAAGTCTTTGTACCAAGGGTCATTCATTTTATCTTTGGCAGGCAGGTTAAGCCATAACTGAAAGCCTTCCATCGCTCCGTCTTCCTGCTCTGGTATTTCAGAATGAATCACACCGCTAGCGGCTGTCATCCACTGCACACCACCGTTTTCCAATAATCCTTCATTGCCAGCGCTGTCTTTATGACGCATCCGACCTTCAATCATATAAGTAATGGTTTCAAAGCCGCGATGAGGGTGGCTAGGAAAACCAGCAATATAATCATCTGGGTTTTCACTTTTAAAGTTATCGAGCATTAGATAAGGATCAAGACGCTGTTGTAAATTCTCAGTTAAAACACGGGTTAGTTTCACACCCGCACCATCTTGAGTATCTACCCCTTCATGTAAGAACTCTACAGAACGTGGGCGATTTACATCAATTTTGACATTAACGTTAATATTTATACTGTCACTGACATTATTAGTAATAGAGGTTGTCATAATGAGATAATCTCCTTGTTATTTTTAATTCGGCTTTTTATAAGCTTCGTTTATACTTTAGTAGATATCTAAGTATTCCATACACATAATTCAAGGAGTCAGCGTGTTGTTACTCTGTGATAAGTATATTTCGATTGT
>NZ_JAGLBC010000009.1:0-13191 GCF_018260395.1 Psychrobacter sp. | reverse complement strand
ACATAATTCAAGGAGTCAGCGTGTTGTTACTCTGTGATAAGTATATTTCGATTGTAAAGAAATCATTTTACTTAAGGTTGAAAAATTTAGTTTTACTTATTAATGGCATTTAGTTGTGAAATCGCTTCTTTTAAGAATATTATTGTTATAAGTTGGAAATAATTTGTTCAAACTAAACTTATCTAATAGTTGACTTATTTTATAGTGCTTTAATCTAATAAAAGCTCTATAACCTAAAAATAAAGGACATCATGTTGGATCCACTAAAATACATTGCTCATTATCCTGCGCAAATACAGCATCAAGCAAAGCGGCTTATTGAAGAGGGAAAGTTAGGCGCTTATTTACAGCAGCAATATCCCGATACCTTTAATCATCCTCACTCTATACAAAGTGATAAAGCACTATATGCGTATGTCAACGATCTCAAAAATAGCTATCTAGGAAAAGTTGGAACCTTGACGAAAGTGAGCTATAACAGCAAGCTATCGGTACTCAAAAATGCGCTTGGCATACATACGCATCAATCAAGAGTGCAAGGCAGTAAGCTCAAAGCACATAACAGCATTACGGTGGCGAGTATCTTTCAAGAAGCGCCTTTAGAGTTTTTGCAGATGATTGTAGTCCATGAGTTGGCGCACTTTAAAGTGAGCGACCATAACAAAGCGTTTTATCAGCTATGTTGCCATATGCAGACCGATTATCATCAAATCGAGCTGCATACGAGGCTTTGGCTTTTGTTGCGGGAGTTAGAAAAAAACGAAAGCTAAAGAGTAGCTAACAAAAAATGTCAGAAAAATTAATGTCAGCTCTTTTAATTTCAAATTTATAAGTGAGCATATTTTATTAATGATACTAAGACAATTGTCATGAACCTTTAGCATACATAACCGAATCAATGATATGACTAGCATCAATAGTTTTAAAACGTAGATCAATAGCTAACTCTTCTATAGTATTGTATTTACAACAAACGATACTCACTATAATTTGATGCCCTTTCTCCATAAACATCTTTTAAGTTTCAGCAACAGGCTTAACAGTCGCACCGATATTAATTTCGTCATTAAAAAGTTTAAAATTAAATTAAGACTACTCAGCTTCCACTAAAAAGTCAGGCAACTCAGCCGCTCTTTTCTCTAAGGTTTTCAGCTTTTTCTTGCCCAGCCCGCCCAATACTTCAATGGCATGACGCAGGCGAGTCATAGTCATATCCGCACCAATGACGTACATTGAGTTCATCACAGGTGTCGATGAGGTGCTACCCGCAATAGCGATAAAGAACGGTGCCATCATGTCACGCAGCTTAATATCAAGCGCTGCACTTAACCCTTTGAGCGTTTTGAAAATGTTTTCCTCATTCCACTCTGGTAGCGTCTCAAGCTTCCACGTCGCAAATTGCAGTATTTCAATGATTTGCTCTTGAGTCAGTGTCTTGTGCTCAAAGTCCTCAAGCTTAATGTTTGGTAAATTTTGGAAATAGAAACCACCCCAATTGACCGCATCGGATAACAAGTGAATACGGGGTTGAATAGCAGCAGCAATAGCAGTTAGCTTGTCAGAATCATTAGCCCAGTCTAGGATTTTTTCTTTCAGCTGTTCGGGGGTTAAGGCACGTAGCCATTCACCGTTCAACCAGTTTAGTTTTTCGATATCAAAGATTGGTCCACCAAGCGATACACGAGTAATATCAAAGCTTGCAATCATATCATCAAGGTTAAAGATTTCTTTTTCATCGGGCATAGAGTAGCCCATACGACCAAGATAGTTTAGTAGTGCTTCAGGCAACACGCCAGCATCACGATAATAAGTGATAGACGTTGGATTTTTACGTTTAGATAATTTAGATTTATCAGGGTTACGCAGCAGTGGCATATGGCATAACACTGGCATTTCCCAACCAAAATAGTCATACAATAGTTTATGTTTTGGGGCTGAGTTAAGCCATTCTTCGCCACGGATGACATGGGTAATCTCCATCAGATGGTCATCCACAACGTTGGCTAAATGATAGGTGGGCAGGCCGTCTGTCTTTAATAGCACTTGCATGTCCACTTGTTCCCACGGAATCTCAACTTCACCACGCAGAATGTCTTGAACCTTACACACGCCTTCAGTCGGTACTTTCATACGGATGACAAAGGGCTTACCCTCGGCAGCTAATTTATCAGACTCATCTCGAGGTAAGTTGGCATATCGTCCGTCATAATGGGGGTTCTCGCCACGAGCAATTTGTTCTTTCCGCATCTCATCCAGCTCTTCGGGCGTACAGAAGCAGCGAAAAGCATGACCTTTGTCCAATAGCTCTTGAGCATGCTGTTTATAAATGTCACTTCGCTCGCTTTGACGATAAGGGGCATGAGGACCACCAATGTCTGGACCTTCCGCCCAATCTAAGCCTACCCAGCGTAGGGCGTCTAAGATCATTTTCTCAGATTGTTCGGTTGAACGGCTTTGGTCAGTATCTTCAATACGTAAAATGAACTCACCGCCATTTGCTTTAGCAAAGACTAGATTAAATAGCGCTATATAGGCAGTGCCCACGTGTGGAAAGCCAGTTGGAGACGGGGCAATACGGGTACGAACAGGGCGATGTGAAGCAGTCTGTGTCATAAAGTTTCTCTTATAATGTGATGATATTAAATGTGAGCAAAGGGATAAAAACAAGCAATAATGATAGAATAATAAGCAATACAAATTAGATATTAAATTATGGCTCATTATAACAGGTTTGAGCCAAGGCTCATAAATCACACCCAGTTTGCTGAATTAGCTATGACTATATTTTGTTTCATTATCCGATTAGTTTCATTCACTACTTTGCCTTAAAAGACATAAAATGTTTTCAAAATTTATATCAACTGAAGGCGAGTAGATAAAAAAAGCATATAATAGTGCTTTGTTAATGTGCTTACCTTGACAAGCAGTTGTGAGTTGCGATAATGAAGGAAGATTGTGTAACTTAAGTTTTAACCAATTTCGTTTCTGTCATTTGTTTCTAATTTATTTAATCAACTGTTTTACCAATACCTATTGTATTGTTTTCTCCATTTAAGGGAGCCTATTTATTGTGATCGATGGTCAATCTTCAGCTACTCAGCATACCCCTTTAGCAAAAGTCGATTTTAGTCACGAAACCGTGCTATTGTATGAGACTGTCGACGCTGTATTAGGTAAAACTTCCTCAAAAAAACAAAGTAAAAAGCCCCTTGATTCAAGCGCTAAAGTATCTGGTATATTTGTTGACGCGACATTTGGACGTGGCGGACACAGCAAGTTATTGCTTGAATCATTAAGTGAAGATGGACAGTTATTCGTATTTGATAAAGACCCTGAGGCAATAGCTGTTGCTGAAGAAATAGCAAAAAGTGACAATCGTGTGAAAGTTGTGCATGATAGTTTTGCCAATATGACCCACTGCCTAAATCAACATGGCGTATCACAAGTTAATGGCATCATGGCGGATTTAGGGGTTTCCTCACCGCAATTGGATGATGGTAGTCGTGGTTTTAGCTTTATGCGAGAGGGTGCTATCGATATGCGAATGGACACCAGCCGTGGCATATCAGTAGGGCAGTGGCTACAGACTGTAGATGAAGAAGATTTGGCCAATGTGCTATATGACTTTGGGGAAGAGCGTCATAGTCGCCGTATCGCACGAGCTATTAAACAAATGGAGGGCTACACCTCTACTTTAGAATTGGCTGAAGTGATAAAGCAAGCCCATCCAAAGTGGCAAAAGGGAAAGCATCCAGCAACTCAAAGCTTCCAAGCTATGCGTATTTTTATCAACAATGAGCTGGGTGATATTGACAGTTTTTTACAGCAAAGTCTGACTTTATTAGCACCACAAGGGCATTTGGCAGTGATTAGTTTTCATTCTTTGGAAGATCGCCGTATTAAGCAGTTTTTGCAGCGCCATAGCCGAGGGCAGTATCCTGAAGATGAAAATTTACCGATGCCACCGGTGCGTCCTCGTTATTTTAATAAGCCCACTCGAATTGCGCCCACTAAAGCGGAAGTTAGTGTAAATAATCGTTCAAGAAGTGCTTGGTTAAGAGTAGCAACCCGCACCAATACCCCATATAATACTGACCCTATCGAGCTTCATATCTAGAGTATAAATTTGATCATTTTACAAGGCGTACTGCGAATGGTCTTAGTCATCTAGTTTTGAATTACATCTAGTTTTGAATTACAGCTAGTTTAGTATTAAATGTACGCAAATTAGTCCTTAACATAAGTATAGCTGCTCTATTAAGAAGCTATTTTTTATCCTTAAAGACCAAGCAGGTCACAGCATTAGTCACCATATGGCAAATAACAAACCCCAAAGCTCGAATCAAATAGATAACAACTCGCTTGAGATCAGTGAGTTTTTGACCAAGCGTTATCGTGGTGTTAGCGTCTATGCTGCTGTCATGATTTTGCTTGCAATAGGCATCATTTGGACAGCTGTATTAACCGCTGAACAGGTACAGCAGTATCATGAAGATTATATGGCATTGCAAAAAATGAAAGTTGAACATCGTAATTTACAAATAGAGAATCAGCGCTTGGTCATCGAACAACAAACCTTTAGTGCCACACCGCAAATCGCTAGCCGTGCTGTTACCCAGCTAGGTATGTATTCTCCGACAACCAAAGACAAACTTATTGTACAACCAACCGCTACCAAACCTGGAGATAGACTAAATATCCAGCAGCCTACTAGGTCTGACGAAGCAGAGTTGAGCATGCCGCAGCAAGGAGGCAAGGATGAGTAAGAAGCCTTCTACCTCTACAAAAAAAACCAGTACTTCAAACAAAAGTGCCGCCAATAAGCCCATGCACGGTAAAGTAACCGAGCCTTTGGTAATGCCCAAAAAGCCATCTACCACAAAAAATGGTAAAGGTAGTGCGAATAAGACTACGGTAGGCATGTCTAAATTAAAATTCTGGAAAAAAGAAGAGGAAACCAACGGCGCTTATACTAGCGTCAAACATAAGCGTAATGGCAAAAAGATTAAATCGGCCACTGTAGGTGCTACAAGTCGAGGTGGCGCTGAGAGCGACTTAATTCGTTTTCAAATCATCTGGTTTTTTGCCATAGCTTTTCTTGGATTATTGATTGCCCGCGCTTTTTATCTACAAGTCTTCAATGCACAAAAGTTTATCGATAAAGGTAATGAGATCATTACCAGTGAACGCACCCAGCATTCGTATCGTGGCATGATAACGGATCGTAATCTTCAGCCGTTAGCCGTTAGCGCCCCGTTGTCTAGTGTGTCTTTTAGTCCTTTTGACTATGCACAGGCCTATTATGACTTACAAAAGCGTATCAAAAAGAACGATGACAATCCCGAAGCCCAACAAAGACTGTTAAAAAAGTTAAAAGATATAGATTTGGCCCAATTGGCTAGCGTATCAGGGGTTTCTTTAGAGCGTTTGCAGCAAGCGGTCGCCATTAATAATACGGTAGATGTCACTAATGATGATGCTGTAAAAGCTGTGCTACCTAAAGGGTCAGGCTCGCATTATTTTCCTTTATTAAATAAAGTGACGCCAGAAATAGCAGATGCAGTTATGGCGCTAGATTTCCCCGGCGTTTATGAAAAACAAGAGTTCCGTCGTTACTATCCTCAACCACAGCCCAATGCGCAATTATTAGGGTTTATGGGTCATAATGCCAACGAACCTGATAGTGGTTATGAAGGTCGTGCGGGTGTTGAGCGCCAGTTTGAAGCTAAATTGGCTGGCGAAGATGGTAAGGTTCGTGTGTTAAAAGACCGCTACCAGCATAGTATTGAAGAGCTTGAACAAATCAAGCCTGTGGTGCCAGGACAGGATGTTAACTTGTCTATTGATTCACGCTTGCAATATCTCTTATACAAAGAGCTTGAGCATGTGGGACGAGTGCAAGAAGCGAGATGGTCGACTGGTATGGTAGTGGACGTGCATACAGGTGAAGTATTGGCGTTGTCCACTTGGCCGTCTTTTAATAACAACAATTTGAATGAAATGACAGGTAATAACCAACGTAACCGTGCCGTATTGGATGTGTTCGAACCTGGGTCGGTCATGAAGCCTTTTACGGTAGCAGCGGCCCTAAAGTCTGGCAAATATACCGAAAATTCACTGATCAATACCAGTCCAGGATATATTCGAGTACGTGGCTATACTATTCGAGATCATAATAACTTGGGCTCTATCAATCTAGCTACGTTGATTCAAAAATCAAGCAACGTGGCTTCGACCAAGATAGCCTTATCTTTGCCACCCGATGGCATTACCAATGTGCAAAAAGAGTTTGGCTTTGGGCGTAAAACGTCGCTAAACTTTCCAGGTGAGCAGGCTGGTAACGTACCAACACCAAAAGAAATCGAGACCTCTCGCCGAGCCACGGTAAGTTACGGTTATGGCTTGCAAGTAACATTAGCACAGATTGCGCAAGCTTATGCAGCTCTAGGATCAGGTGGCGTCTTACACCCCTTAACTTTGCAAAAGCAAACTCAGAGACCAGCGGGTCAAAGAGTGCTGGATGAGAAGCACGCTATGGCTGTTGTGAAAATGATGGAAACAGTTACTGCACCAGGCGGTACGGCAACTGCGGCTGCCATTGATGGTTATCGTATCGCTGGTAAAACAGGGACCTCGCGCCGAGTAAGTCCAAAGGGTGGCTACTATACTGATCAATATCGTACGGTATTTGCAGGCATTGCGCCTGCTTCAAACCCACGCCTAGTTACTGTTATATTGGTTGAAGACCCTCGCAAAGCTTACTATGCAGGTATTGTAGCGGCTCCTGTGTTTAAAAACGTGATGCAAGAAGCACTGCGTCTTTATAACGTTCCGCTTGATAAACCTTTGACCACTCCATAAGCGCTTATGATTAAAACTCTATTTATAGTATTTAATTAATAGAATTATACGTAACCAATACCAATGCAAAATACGCAAATTGCTTGATAAGCTTACAACGAAGCCTCGCTTGAAAGGCATAAACTTTAAGTAAGGTCGGTAAATAAAGCTAAAGATTGATAAATAAGGCCTAGCAGATGACAGTACATCAGTCCGTAGTAACAGACAACGAGATTTCGGCACTTACGCTCCACCAACTTGCTACAATCGCTTTAAAAGTATTACCACAACAGGCCGAGAGCTTGAATCAATTGTTGTCCGTTCCACAAGGTATTGATGTCCCATTTTCAAAGTTTGTGTTAGATAGTCGGCAGTTAATGGCTGATACAGACTGCGAGCTTCCAGCCGCTTTTGTATTATTAAAAAGTCATACTCAGCCTATCGAAAAAAGCCAACAATATGCTAAGACTGCCTCTCAACAAGCCGCTTTTATATTGACTGAAATCCCCCCTGAAGATTTGCAGTATAACGTTCAAGGCGCTGAACGTGCTTGTCCTTTAATTTATATAGCCAATCTACGATCTATTATAGGTAGCCTTGTTCAGCTTAGCCTATTGCCTGCCAACTCGTTGTCTACCATAACTTCTGCTAAAGACATATTAACGCTACTGCCACATGTTATAGCAGTAACCGGTACCAATGGTAAGACTACCATTAGCCAACTGATAGCCCAATTATGCCAATATTCAAATGTTGTCGATCTACAAAATAGCGCAGTGATGGGAACGGCTGGGAATGGTCGATTAGACAGCTTAGTTCAAGCCAGTCATACCACTGGGGATGTATTGGCGGTTCAAAGCTTTTTGCACCAAATGGCAGATGAAGGAGTGACGCTATTGGCCTTAGAGGCCAGCTCTCATGGTTTAGACCAGCAGCGCCTACAAGGGGTGCCGGTAACTGTGGCGGTCTATACCAACCTTAGCCGTGATCACTTAGATTACCATCCTGATATGGACGACTATGCTCGTGCCAAAGCTCGACTGTTTGATAAAGCCTTTTTTCCTCAATTAACCCATGCCATTATCAATGCTGATGATGAGTTTGCGCCATTAATGGCAGATACTGCGCGCCGCTCAGGGGTAAAAGTATGGCTATATAGCATAGACGCGGAGCTATCAACGACAAGCGATATAGGCAATACAGGCCATATTAGCAAAATTAACACTTGTGATAGCGATGCTAGCTTTATTGCTAAAAAAATTGTACCTGGCTTAAATGGTGCAGTAATTGAAGTTGCAACCAGTTTTGGCTCGTTAACGTTACATAGTCCATTATTGGGCCGCTTTAACGTGGCCAATCTATTGGCAGCGGTAGCAGGTGCAACCGCCTTGGGAATTGAGCTTGAAGCTATGCCAGCCTTGGTTAGACAACTGCACGGTGCCAGTGGGCGTATGCAACGCGTCACTATGGATTATGTGGCTGCGAATAATGAGGCTGCAGATGATCAAGGAGCTGCGTTCAATCAAGGCGTATTTATCGTTGATTATGCGCACACCCCTGATGCATTAACTCAAGTTTTAAACAGCCTAAAACCGTATTGTAGTGGCGATTTGTGGGCGGTCTTTGGTTGTGGCGGTGACAGGGATAGAGGAAAGAGACCACTGATGGCGCAAGCAGGTCTGGCTGTGGCGGATAAAGTTGTGCTGACTTCTGACAACCCACGAAGTGAAGATCCTGCAGTGATTTTGGAAGATATGCAACAAGGCATCAGTGACAGCCAACGGCTAAAAACCAAAGTTATCGTTGATCGCAAACAAGCGATTGAGTATGTGGTAGGGCTTGCAAATCAAAATGACATCGTGGTTATTGCTGGTAAAGGCCATGAAACTTATCAAGAGATTGAAGGCATCCGCTATGATTTTGATGATCGCTTGGTATTACAAGAAGCTTTGATTGAAGCCCAAAAACAGGTAGCGAAACATAAATAAGTGTAGCTAATATTGGTTTATGCGTCGCTTATTTGGCCATTAGTTATTTTAATATTTTTTTTGAATTATGTATTTTTTGAGTGAATTACTTAATAGTTGCTTATTTTCAAGCTATTTAGTTTTAAGCTATTTATAGAACTTTCAATTCAGATGAGACCCAGTAGATGAGCCATTTAAACAAAGAGTCAGTCCAAAGTAGCGGGTTATTCATATGGACTCCTGAACACCTCAAGACCGCAACTGCTGAACTAAATGGCCAGTGGATTGATTTAGAAGGTCACAATAACCTGCAAGCCACTCGTATTATTACTGATACTCGTAAAATAGAAGCGGGTGATATTTATCTAGCCATTGTAGGTGAAAAATTTGACGGTCATTGCTTTGTGGCAGAAGCGATACAAAAAGGCGCAGTGGCCGCTATTGTTAGTCAACACGTGGAAGGATTATCGGCGCCTCTGTTAAAAGTCAAAGATACTCGCTTAGCTTTTGGTAAAATTGCCGCTTACCGCCGTCAGCAACACCCTACTCTTAAAGTTATCGCTTTAACGGGCTCAAGTGGCAAGACCACAGTTAAAGAGATGCTACGTCAAATCTTTATGCAAGTAGAGGCACCTGAGCAAAGCACAACTTCAAAAAGCACAACTTCACAAAGTACAACGCTAGTGACCCGTGGTAATCTAAATAATGACTTTGGCGTACCAATGATGTTACTGGAGTTAGAGCAACAGCACCGTTATGCCGTACTTGAACTGGGCGCCAATCATGTTGGCGAGATTGCTTATACTGCGACTATGGTGAAGCCCGATGTGGCCTGTATTCTGAATATTGGTACCGCTCATTTAGGTGAATTTGGGGGTCGAGACAATATCGCTAAGACCAAAGCTGAAATTTATCAGGCTCTAACCGATTTAAGCACAGCGATAGTGCCGAGTGATGATGATTATACTGAGCAATTAACAGCAATTGCTAAAAAGCACACGTCCAAGGTTATTCATTATGGTTGGCAACAACTTGAATCGTCTGGCTGCAACCTGCCACAAGTTTATGCGACACAAGTAGAGACAACAGCGCTTCACAGCCACTTTAAGCTACATTTTGCTATAGGTGTGGATGAGTCAGTGGTAGAGGTTACGCTACCGATGTCAGGTCAACATAACGTTAGTAACGCGTTAGCTGCTGCTTCTTGTGCTTATGCTGCCGGTATTAGCCCTGAGGTCATTGCGGTAGGACTTGGCCAAGCCACTTCAAGTAAGGGGCGTTTAGGCAGACAAACCTTAGGTATACATCATATTATCGATGACACCTATAATGCCAACCCGAACTCTATGCGCGCCGCCGCTGATGTATTAGCAGTCCAATCTGGATATAAAATTTTAATATTGGGCGATATTGGTGAATTAGGTGATGCTGTCCACGATGAGCATAATAGATTAGGTCAAGCCATTGCGGATAAAGCAATTGATATGTTGCTTTGTGCTGGCGAGTTTGCCAAAGATACAGTGATTGGGGCTCAGTCTCGTTCCATGCAAAATGCTTATGATTTTACAACTAAAGCTGAGTTATTAATTAAGCTTCAGTCAATATTGGCTGAAAAAAACGAGCAGAAACAAGTTTGCACCTTATTATTTAAAGGCTCTCGTAGCACCGCGATGGAAACCTTGATCCAAGATTTGATGCAAAATGAAGGTTGATTAAGGGGTTGTTAAATAGACGCTATGACTTAAAAAAATAGCAACAATATGCGTTTTTAGTGAAAATTAACATAAACTCTGATTTTAGTTGCTAATTTTGCGATAATTCGACCCAATGAACTTAATCTTGCTTAAAACAAATTTTTACTGTGAGTCGCAACGTAGGTTGTGGCTAAGTAATCTTTTTTTATTAACATCTATAGTTAAATAAATTTATAATTAAATAAATAAAAATTCATGAGGAGTAGGCGGTGTTATATTGGTTATTTGACAGTTGGTTAAGTCAATTCTATTCACCATTTTCAGCGGTATCCTCGTTAACTTTACGTGCGCTCCTCACGGTCATTACCTCCCTTGCTTTTAGTATTATCCTCGGTCCTCGTACCATTGCTTATTTACGTAGTGTTAAATATGACCAGGCTGTCCGTGATGATGGCCCTAAGACTCACTTAGCAAAGACAGGTACTCCAACTATGGGCGGTGTCCTCATATTGACATCCATTGGTCTTGCTACTTTGTGTTGGGCAAATCTCTCAAATTCTTATGTGTGGATTTTAATGGTGGTTATGGTTATTTTTGGCGCAGTAGGGTGGGCAGATGATTGGCTTAAGATCAAATATAAAAATCCCAAAGGATTAAGCGCGTCAAAGAAGTATTTTTGGTTATCTTTAGGGGCTTTATTTGTCGGCGTATCGCTATATTATATTGCTAGCCTGCAACCGAATATTGATACCACTAAATCAATGATTGATTTGCTGCTACCCTTATTTAAAAATTGGGTCGTTCCTTTCTCAGCCGTGCCATTTGGTTTGGCGTTTATAATTTTTACTTATTTTGTCATCAATGGCTCCTCCAATGCAGTTAACTTGACCGATGGTTTAGATGGTTTGGCAATCCTACCGGTAGTCTTTGTCGCGGCAGGGCTTGGTGCTTTCGCCTACGTATCTGGTGATGCTCGTTTTTCTGAATACTTGCATGTGCCTTATATCGCTTATAACTCAGAAGTGCTTATCGTTTGTTCAGCCATGATTGGTTCCGGTTTGGGCTTCTTGTGGTACAACGCGCATCCTGCACAAGTATTTATGGGTGATGTGGGTGCTTTAGCATTGGGCGCGATGCTAGGTACGATTGCGGTGATGACCCGTCAAGAAATCGCCTTTGCTATTATGGGTGGTTTATTTGTCGCAGAAGCGGTATCAGTTATCTTACAAGTCGGCTCTTATAAACTACGCAAAAAACGCATCTTCCTAATGGCGCCCTTACATCACCATTTTGAGGAGCTTGGATGGAAAGAGACGCAAGTTGTGGTACGCTTTTGGATTGTAGCAATTTTGCTTGTGGTACTGGGCTTGATGACTTTAAAATTACGTTAATGGCGAATCGGCATCACAGCAATTCAGCGTAAATTATGATAAAAAGGGTGTCTTTAGGCACCCTTTTTACGTTTATCAGATTTAGGTTTTAGTTAGTCATTAGTTAGCAATTTATCATAGCAGTCATAGGATTTAGCCATGCCAAGCTCTGAGCAAGTCAATAAGCAATTACCACTTTTATTATGTCCCTATTGCCAATCGCCATTGTTACCAGATGCCAAGACTTGGCTGTGTGATGGTAGTCTAAATGCCAAGGGTACACGCCACCCCTTTGATGTGGCGCGCCAAGGTTATGTCAACTTATTGCCAGTACAACACAAAAAGTCAAAAGAGCCCGGCGATTCGCAGCAGTCAATTGATGCGCGCCATCGTTTTTTAAGCCAAGGCTTTTATTTACCACTACAACAACAAATCGTACAGCTTATTAAATGTTATTTAGATGATACAACAACATCAGACAGCAGCATATACCAAACTTGGCTTGATATTGGTTGTGGCGAAGGATATTACACGCAGGCAATGGCCAAGGCATTACAAGCCCCTTCGATCCTTAATACTCATATCTTAATAGCAATTGATATTAGTAAGCCTGCAGTTGTCCAATTAGCAAAAATGGCCAAAAATAAACAAGCTTTATGGCATCAAATTGAAAATAAAAGACAAAATGCGCTCAGTTTATTAGATAACGGTGTATTAATAAGTTTTATGCAAGCAATGCCTGCCATTTACCCTGTGATTGCCAGTGCCGCCCATTTGCCATTGGCAGATCATAGTGTGGATGGTATTTGCACCATATTTAGCCCAATATTGCCCGAAGAGTTTGCTCGAGTATTAAAATCAGGAGGACGACTGCTAATTGCCAAGCCTGATACTGGTCACTTACAAAGTATGCGCGAGGCACTATTTGATGAGGTGCGACCCCATGATTCAGATAAGTTTTTGGATGAGCTTGCGCCGTATTTTGAGCTTAAAAATACTCATCAAGTGCAGTGCGAGTTATCGCTTAATGCTGACTCACTGGCAGATTTATTGACCATGACACCCTACTCGTATAGGGCTAAAGCTGAGAAGCGTGAGGCATTATTGGCTTCTACCGAGCAGGAAGAATTTAAGACAGAAGCTAGGTTTGTGGTTTATGAGTTGGTGGCACTTTAGCAAAGATCGTATTGTAGGATAGAGCGACCATAACCTACATAATTGAATAGGTTATAAAAGCTCGATATCGAAGGCGTAAGTTTATTTTTAAATATAAAACAGAGTTCATTGGTATGGCACGTTATTTGGGAAATTCTCTTTAAG
>NZ_JAGLBC010000088.1 GCF_018260395.1 Psychrobacter sp. | reverse complement strand
TCTCGAGGTAAAATCTAGATTCGGAGCCGTTGCACTTCGTAATTGAATCCAAGTGTCAATAAAACGTGAATAGCTAATTATAAAACCATTTTAATACCAATGGCTATAAGCACTACACCGCCGAAAATTTCTGCTTTATCCTCTAACCTAGTGCCTGATTGACGACCCAAATATACTCCAAAGAAGCTAAATATAGCGCTCACAAGTGCGATAATTAAGCAAGCTAACCAAGCGTTGACTGACAATAGGTTTAATGTGAATCCAGCAGCCATCGCATCAATACTAGTAGCAATCGCCATAGTGGTCATCAGCTTATGGTCGATTTTAATATTCTCCACAAACCCACGCTCGTTCTCTTCGTCATTACTGCTTATGGCTTCGTACAGCAATTTTGCTCCCAGCCCGACGAGTATAATACAGCCAATCCAAGGTGCTGCTGATGCTAGCCAACCTAGTAATACTGATCCCAATAGATAGCCAATTAAAGGCATAATACCTTGAGCTATACCAAAGTAGAGCCCTGCCATTATCGCTACTTTCATTAGTATAGACTTTGCTTGTGTCGGGGTTGAATAGGCGATATTGGCCTGTTTTGCACCCAGCCCGATTGCCACTGCAAAAGCATCCATTGCTAAGGCAATCGCTAATAGAATCACTTGTGCCATTATTTTGCAACCTTTTCCCAAAAGCTACTTTTTTTCCCGTGTTTTGATTTCAATGAATCAATATACACTTTATGAGATTTAATACCGTTATAGCTGACGCAAAGCTTATTAAGCTTTACATCTAGATTATTTAGTCTATCTAGATAGCGAGCTGCTATATTATAAGCCTTGCTACGACCACTATTTAAAATATCATCAATTAAACTTCTGTAGCATATAATCTGAATCAAATCCGCACCTTCAGGTAAGGTCCCCAATAGCTCAGTTAACCTATTATAATGAACACCTTCAAATTCAGTCTGACGAGTTACTGCCATATTATTTGCCAGATCAATCTCCCCAACTTCTACTAAAAGTGCCACTGAGTTAATCACATCGTCTTGATTTTTAGCTAATTCTAAAGCCTGTGTTCGCAATTTTGCTTGCTGGCCGGGCTTACTTATTGCCATAATCTCTTTAAATCGCTGCGTAGAAGCATTTATAGCAAACGCTTCTCCTAGCATTTGTAACTGCTTATCAAAATTACCTTGTTTAGCATATGTTTTAGCTAACCAGTCTAGTTTTTCTACCTCATCCCTCTTACCCTGACTATGCCATTCATTATCTAGATAGCCTAACGCTAAATCAAATTCATCTTGTTCTAACATAAATGTTAGTAAGCTTTCTAATTGGCGCGGGTTAAGGGGTCTTTTAGGTCTATGTTTTAAATATAGACGCTCAAACATAGTCACGTCCTCAAGTGCTTCTGCCAAATATTCTAAGTATCTAGCAAGCTCACTTATTTTATAATCAAACTTTTTTGTATGTTCATAATCAATATCAAAAAAATGACCGACATATTGATTTTTAAAATATCGATTAGTCTTATTCTCCGTTTTTTGTTTTTGATTTTTCTCTTTTTCTGCCTCAATAACTAAGTCATCATAGGTTTGTTCATAATCTTCAATTAGATTTTTTATTTCATGTTTATCAAGCACTTGATTAATATTGAATAAAATATTATCTTTTAATCTATATTCATTATCCTCCATGACCTTTTTAACTTTTTCTATCCAAGCTTGGCTTAAAAAATCCTGTTCAGAGGCTGTAATATCTTCTTTTTCTTGCGTATAACAAACTTTTGCAAGCTGTAACCAACACTCGCTTAATTCGCGATAAACATCGCCTACTTCACCATTGGAATCATCACAACGCTCTATACTTTTATTGGTAGTCTCCATAAATAAATGAATCAGGTCAAAACAGGATTTTGGATGCGTCTGTTGTAAGCTCATCACATCACGTTTTAAAAACTCAAGCTCTATGGCAAACTCACTAGACTCCCAATAGTCAACAAATTTACTACGTCGTTTCAGTGATTTTATGGCTGTTGTTAGCTTTTTGATGAGCTTTGGTTTATCAGCTTGCAATAACAGTCGTTCTATCTTTTTATCCAATACTTTATCCACTCCGTGAGTATCGACAATAAAATCAACTAATATAGAGTTAGATAAACTCGCTAAAATTTTCTTTTGCTCATCATTAATCATATTGTTTGTCCCTATCAGGTTTTAATCAGTATAACCAAATTATGATACATAGCTTAACGCTTTTATAGAGCAATAACACCGATGCTGAAAAATAACCTATCTGTTTCAAACTTATTTAACCCATATTGGATAATGCTTTCACTCATTGTCCTTGATAGGTTTGTTTTTAGAAATGGTATAGTAATAGCTATTCCAAAGGTATTACAACAAACTAGTTTCACGTGAAACAATAAAAGCCACCTTGAATAACAAGATGACTTTTGATTTATAAGTGAGTTGCCAGTACGAATAATGGACAACCTTGCTGAACGGATGAGTCGATATACTAAATGTCTAAATTGGTCACCGTCAAAGCATTCTCTTCAATGAACTGACGGCGTGGTTCAACATCATCACCCATTAAGCACATAAACAAATGATCAGCGGCAATTGCATCTTCAATCGTTACCTTTAGCATGCGACGGTTTTCTGGATCCATGGTTGTATCCCACAATTGGTCAGCATTCATCTCACCCAACCCTTTGTAACGCTGTACGGATAAACCTCGACGGGCATCGATCATGACCTGCTGCCACAAATGATCAAAGTCGCGAAGAAGAATGTCTTTAGCGGCGCCAGTGTTGGTATCTCGACGGATAAACGAGGTATCCGTCAATAACGTATTCCATTCTGCCGACAAGCGAATTAAACGCGCATATTCACCTGAATTAATAAAACCAGCATCCAATAAATAATGTTGCGCTAAGTTATGCACATAAATGGTAATTCGTGGCAACCACTGTGGCTTAGTCGATAACATCTCGCTGTCTTTACCTTCCACTATTTCAGCATTTTCAATGTCATCATTCTGGCTGTCTACTTTAGCACCACCTTTGAATTTGAATTGATTTTGTGCATCTTTAGCGGCTTCAGATAACTCATCTGTTTGCGGAGCATGAATGTTGTCAAGTTCAATGACTGGAAAAAGATCACTACCAAAACGTTCTAACTGTTCTTGTAATTTGATCTGCCATTCACTCATAACGGCATGATCATAGGTCATGTCTGTGGTCAGCTTAGGTACATGGGTTAATGCATCTAACAATACCGCAGGATAGCGGATTTGTAACCGTGACTTAACCAGTTGCGTTTGGTTATAATCATTCAACAGTTTTTCTAATGCCTGACCGGTAATAGGTGGCGCATCTTCGTTAACGTGCAGATTCATTTCATCAATAGTAGAGGATAATAAATAAGCCTTTAACGCTTCATCGTCTTTTAAATATAACTCTTGACGACCCTTTTTAACCTTATACAAAGGTGGCTGAGCGATATAAACATAGCCACGTTCAATAAGCTCTGGGGTTTGACGGAAAAAGAAAGTTAACAGCAGCGTACGAATGTGCGACCCATCGACGTCAGCATCGGTCATGATGATAATTTTATGATAACGTACTTTATCTGGATTGTACTCATCCGGGCCAATACCACAGCCTAGGGCAGTAATTAAAGTGCCTACTTCAGCGGATGACAACATCTTATCAAAACGTGCACGTTCAACATTTAAGATTTTACCTTTTAATGGCAAAATTGCTTGCGTTTTACGGCTACGCCCCTGCTTAGCAGAACCGCCTGCAGAGTCACCCTCCACAATATATAATTCAGACAATGCTGGGTCTTTTTCTTGGCAATCGGCTAATTTACCAGGTAAACCCGCGATATCTAATGTTGTTTTGCGACGGGTTAATTCACGCGCTTTACGTGCAGCATCACGAGCACGTGCGGCATCGATAATCTTATTGGCAATGGATTTGGCAGCGCTTGGGTTCTCAAGCAAATAGTCATTAAACTTATCATGCATTGCTGACTCAACAGCAGATTTGACTTCACTAGAGACTAACTTATCTTTGGTCTGGCTTGAGAATTTAGGATCTGGTACCTTGACAGAAACAATCGCTGTTAACCCTTCACGGGCATCATCTCCAGTAGTATTTACCTTCTCTTTTTTCATCAGCTTTTCATTGTCCATATAGCTATTTAGACAACGGGTAAGCGCTGAGCGGAAACCAGATAGGTGAGTGCCACCATCTTTTTGCGGGATATTGTTAGTAAAACAAAGTACTTTTTCGTTATAGGTATCTGTCCACTGTAGCGCCGCTTCAACGACAATACCATCATCTTGCTCACTGATAAAATGGAAGACTTCATTTAAGCCTTCTTTGCCAGAATTGATGTAGGCCACAAACTCAGATAAGCCACCTTTGTGCTCAAATACATGCTGTTTATCAGAGCGATCATCAGTGAGTACAATACGTACACCTGAGTTTAGAAATGACAGCTCACGCAGGCGTTTGGCAAGAATATCAAAATCAAACACAGTGCCTGTAAAAACTTCCGAGCTTGGATAAAAGCGGATTTGGGTACCAGTACGTGGCGTTTTTTCTAATTCTTGGATATCGCTGTCTGGCACGCCGTCGCTATAAGTTTGCTGATAATGATGGCCTTCACGCCATATATTCAACTCAAGCTTTTTCGATAGGGCATTTACTACCGAAACACCAACACCGTGAAGACCACCAGATACTTTATAACTGTTGTCATCAAACTTACCACCAGCATGCAAAACCGTCATAATGACTTGCGCCGCAGACACCCCTTCTTCAGGATGGACATCGATAGGAATACCACGGCCATTGTCCATTACACTAACAGACTCATCTTCATGAATGATGATATCAATCTGATCGCAATGTCCTGCCAAAGCCTCATCAATTGAGTTATCCACTACCTCAAACACCATATGGTGCAAGCCTGTGCCGTCATCGGTATCTCCGATATACATGCCTGGACGCACGCGTACTGCTTCAAGCCCTCTTAATACACGAATATTTTTAGAGCTATACTCATCTGGGTTTACCCCTTCAGGCAAGTCTTCAACTTCGACCACATCTGGCATACCTTCGACTAGCTCTTGCTCGGTATTATGGTTTGATTCACTCATGTTTTATCCTTTCCTAAAACGGCAATGCTGATACAATCAACAATTCAGATGACATAGCAGTTTAACAATTCACTTGTCGATATCGCGTACTATTTGACTCACTATTTACTTAGATTTTGCAAAGTTTTCACTAAATTTCGGACCTTCCAATCTTGTCCGATACACGCAGGTCTATGCCAATATATTTATGCTAAAACTAAACCGCTATTATAGCATTTTATAGCGACAAAAGCATGAGATATAGGGGTTTGAATTACCAAGGATAATGTAGTTAGCAGACTAAACAACAGAAGATTCGGTGACTGTGCCATGTTTCATGTGAAACAGCTTCGCTTGAGGCCAATATGGTTTTATTTTGTCTATAATTTCCTGATCCAAACTAGTGATAAAAACTTGACAAGAAAGCTGAGAGAGCAATTTTAACAAAATATCAATGGCTCGGTCATCAAGTTCAGCACTGATATCATCTAACAATACCAAAGGCAGTAACTCGTTTTCATCACCCAAACCAGAGGGCTTGTCATTAACCTCTGCAACCCCAACCCCTTCAAACTCAGCTAATTTTGATGCAGCCAACTTTGATTCAGCTAACTTTGATACTGCTAATAAAGGCAACTGTGATAACCTTAAAGCAGTGATCAATAGCTTTTTTTCACCTCGAGACAATACATTGGCGGCTTGCTCACGAAAATTACCTATTACAGTATCCTCTTCTTGTTCAAAGTCTATCAAATCATTTTCAAACGCCTGCTCATCTTCCAAATTAAAAGGAGTGGCGTCGGAAGATATTGCAATCGGCTGCTCACTACCGCTAAACGCTTCATTATTAGAGAGTTGCTTACTTCGCTCTATGCTTTGCAGTCTAGCTTCAGCATCGTCTACCCACAGGACTTGTACATCGGCACGATGACAGCCAATACGTGTGTATCCCATCTGACAATCTTGAGTCAACCGCTGCTGCAAAAGTTCATCTAAAGCGATGTCAGTGTTATAGCCCGCACTGAAACGAAGTTGGATAAAAGGAGCATAGTCAGGTAGCAATTGATTAATCAAATCATTAAACAAAGGTTGCCACTCTTCAAAAGCTTGTTGCCTATAGTGAGTAATAAGTGCAGCGTGATTGGCCAACCCTTTATCCCATGCTGCCAATTCTTGCAATTGAGATTGCGACAATCTTGAAGATTGTTTCAACAAAGCATTTCTTTGTTTTAATAGTCTTTGATAAGACAACCACTGTGAATGAAAACCTGGTTTCACGTGGAACGTTATCCAATCCAATAATTGACGACGGCTACCACTACCTATTTCTAAGATGTCCATAGAGGAAGGATCAATAAGTAAAGTGGGTAATTGCTTGGTTAAAGCACTTTGAACATATACCGTCTGTTGATCAAGGCGCATAATACTACTGGCGTCTTGAGCTTTTTGAATCGCCATACTGCTACCATTAGTGAATTTAGCGTATACTGTGGTATGAGAGGCGTGATGAGAGATATAGCGCTTAGGTTGATGATGGCGAAAACTTTTACCTCGTGACAATAAGTATAAAGATTCCAACAAAGAGGTTTTACCACTGCCATTTGCGCCCACAAATACATTGCATTGCCCTACCTTAATATGAACTGTCTGCAAGTTACGTAAATGATGGACGCTAAGTTGGGTCAGCATATAACACTGCCTTTAATATTTGATGAACCTCTAATAAATGCAAACCCAAAACTAGATACGCATTGGCATAATGACATACTGGTGTTGCGAATCATTTAATTGAGTTACAAGTACTGAACTGTTTGCTTGGCTCATATGCAGTTGTACATCGCCCCCTAGAACGTCTAAAACATCTTGTAAATAAGCGGCATTAAACGACAGTTCAATAGGCTCACCTTGAAACTTAACTTGTAGGGCTTCAACCGCTTCATCTTGCTCAGCATTATTGGCTCGAACTTCAACATTGCCATCTTGTGAAAATTTGAAAATAACTCCGCGCGACTTTTCATTACTTAAAATAGAGACCCGTCTTAAAACATCTGTCATCTGTTCTTTGTTGGCCAATGCTATTTTATCAGTACTGTTCGGCATGACTCGACGATAATCAGGGAATTTACCGTCAATTAAGCGTGCTGTAAATGTCACTTTAATACTGTCATCAATCTTACCAGTGCTATCCACATTGCCAAATGGTAAGGTAACTTGCAAGAACTCCCGACCGAAGACTAAGGTTAGGTTTCCGTCATTATCTCCTACCAATTTACCAAGCTCATTACCCAAGCGCTCAAGCTCAATAACTGCTTTACGTGGCAAAATAGCCTGCATAGTAAAATCATCAGCTACCTCAATCACACTACGGGCCAAAGCCAAACGGTGACCATCAGTAGCCACAGTAGTCAACTGTCTTTGCGCGACCTCAAATAGCATACCTGTCAAGTAATAACGTACGTCTTGAATGGCCATAGCAAATTGTGTTTTGGCCATTAAGTCCATCAACACCGCTCGACTCAAAGTAAGGGGAGTAATATTAGCAGGATTGCCCAGTACGGGAAAATCTGAAGCGGGTAAAGTACCCAGTACAAAGCGGCTTTTACCACTGGTAATGATGCAGCGCTCATTGGCTTCAGCATTAAAATTAATCGTGGTATCTTTTGGTAAAAGCTTACAAATCTCATGAAGCTTATAAGCCGGAAGGGTAGTCGCACCGATAGAACCTGTAGCGCCGTTACCTAGCTTCACTTCTGCACTTAATTCCACTTCTAAGTCAGAAGCGGTTAAAATCAGAAGCTGCTCAGTAACTTCCAGCTTAATATTTCCTAGAACGACCATGTTATGGCGTTTATCTGCGGCCTTAGCAATCAAATTGATAGCTTTTAACAACAGTTCACGGTTTATTGACAATTGCATAATATTGGACTCTTTTATGAGGTCTTAATTTTCAAAATTGGGTAATACCCAGTTTAATATTTCTTATTAGATTAAACCAACATTTTATTATTGCTGCCAATTTTATTTCAACCATTGGCCTATTGGCATACTATCTTTATTAACGTTATTAAGTATACTCAATTATGTAATCTTATACACACCAAGTCTGGTATATCATCCCCTGCCCTTCGACAGTGACTAACCCGCTTGCAACGTCATCGACAGCGCTTTGTATTCTTTATCCAATACAGGATCTTCACTACGAAGCTGCGCCACCTTTTCACAAGCATGCATCACTGTAGTATGATCTCGACCGCCAAAAGATTGTCCGATATCAGGAAAACTGTCTTTGGTCAATTCTCGCGCCAATGCCATAGCAATTTGACGAGGCCGAGCAATACTTCGAGTACGCTTTTTACTCATTAGATCTTTAACCGACACATCATAGTATTCCGCCACCACTTTACGAATATTGTCCATACTTACAGCCTGAGAACGAATGGCTATCACATCCTTTAGGGCGTATTGCACCATATCCAAGTCGATAGGATTTCCGGTTAAATTTGCATTAGCAACCACTTGATTTAAGGCACCTTCTAATCGTCTAACATTAGATACTACGTTTTGAGCGATAAACAAAGCACACTCTTTTGGCAATTCTACGCCAGACAAACTGGCTTTCTTCTGCAATATCTGCATCCGAGTTTCCATCTCAGGAGGCTCAATAGCGACCGCCAAGCCGGAAGAAAATCTTGAACGAAAGCGTTCATCAAATTCAGTCATCTGTGAAGGATGACGATCTGAAGCTAAGATAACTTGCTTACCCTCGACCATAAAGTCGGCGAATAATGATAAAAATTCACTACTGGATTTACTTTTACCCGCCAACACATGCACATCGTCAATAATCAACAAGTCTACTCGTTTAATTTTTCGCTTAAACTGTTCAATTTTTTGATTGCGCAATGCATAAACTAGCTGGTTAATAAATTTTTCAGATGAAAAATAATAAAACGTTTTACCAATCTTTAAATATTTATGGGCTACAGAATGCATCAAGTGGGTTTTACCCAAGCCTGATGCACCATATAAAAACAAAGGATTATGCCGGTTTTGAGATTGTTTTTTACCCAACTCTTGACAAGCTTTGTATGCCAACATATTAGACTTGCCGCTAACAAAGGTTTCAAAAGTAAAATAAGGGTTAATATAACTTAACGATTTATCAGATGCCATTTGGGTAGCATCATTTCCATTACCAAGCGAATCGGCACTGACTGCAGGCATCGTTGAAGAGCCGGTTTGAGCTTGGCCTAAATTATTTTGAGCTGATGTTGTGTTGTGATGGGTAGGTTGAACACTACTTTCTACTTGAATGACGACTTGGCTTATTTCGCCATTACTATGCTGTTTAGCCAATTGTTCTATAACATCAAAGTGGTTTTCTTGAACATGGGAAACAAAATATTGATTTGGCGCAAGCAGTTCTAACTTATTGCCAACCACTTTGGCAGACAATGGGCGTAACCACATCGTAAACTCATTTTCTTTGAGTTGATATCTTAACTCATTAAGACATCTATCCCATAACGGCAAACTATCAGACATGACCCATTAACCCTAACAAAGCAAATAAAAAACAACGGTAGGGGAGGTTAAAAGATTAGTCTCACCCTGTATTATGCCGCTACTGTAGCACAAAAATACAAATATCACTATAATTATTCTGTGGATAACTTTGTGACTAACCCTGTGGATAACTAAATTAGCAAAGTTATACAGAGTTTAACAACAGGTTATCAACAATGATAACCACAGCTTATACATATGAAATAATTAATATTTTTAGAGTTATTCACAGATAAATAGGTCCCTAATAATAACAAAAGAACTATTATATATATAGTTATAGGGGACAGCGTCTTCTGTGGATAAGTTTTAACAGAACAACATTTGTATGCTATACTAGGTAAAACAGTAAAACTATTAATCGTACACTAATACTAAATTTTGATACTTAACCCAAGTACAATAAAACCTAACCAAGCAAAACAAAAATACAGAAACAGAAACAGAAACAGAAACAAAAAAGTCTACATTTGCAAATTATAAAACATAAAAACAGTTGCTCTTCTACCTACGCTACTATTCGCTTTTGCTATTCATTGAGATTTGGATGAACTGACTATCGTTTAGAAATGCTTTAAAACCTGCATTTATTATTGACAATAATGTCGCATACTGGCAT
>NZ_JAGLBC010000087.1 GCF_018260395.1 Psychrobacter sp. | reverse complement strand
CTTCGGTGGCAGCTGAGTTTATTAACTTTCTAAAATTGATTTAACTTTTTTAAGATGATTAAACCTGAAGAAGTTAAATTTATTATGTCGAATTAATAAAGCTACTGCACTCTCCTGAAAAACGCCCTTATTATGAAAGGTGTGAACATATTTTACAAGTCACAAATTGCTAGCTTAGTCTGATAGGGGTAAATTATATCGTTACCAGTAGCTTAAAACGCAACTTAAAAACACAGCTTAAAACACGACTTACATCATAAATTAAAAGGTAACAGAGTCATAGATATGAGTATAATGAGATGACTTAATAAAAGGTTTGGTTAAATAGTTAGCCGAATTAAACAAAGAAAAAGGTTTTAAATTAACTTAGAGTTAATTTGATTATTCGTTATGATAATTGCTTTTGTTAAACTACTACTTTAAAAATAAAGGGTGTCCCGTAATGCATTGTGACGTTTATAAATTTCCGAAACATAGCGAAATGTACGTTTATATAGCCAGACCAGACTATCCGAACGACACGAATAAAATTAGAGACTGGCTAGGCGTATTGCCCAAGGATTTACGTCAAGGCTTAGGGGAAGGTAAGTTTCTTATGCATTTAGACTTGATGGAAACTAAAAAGTTAGCCCGTGTCGACAAACAAGAGGTTATTGAAAAACTAATGTCACAAGGCTATTTCATTCAAGCTCCGCCATCAAATGTGTTATTGGCTCAAGCTGAAGCTAGAATGAAAGATTCACAAGATAAGCGTTATGATTAATATTGATTGGTTGAGCATTATGATTTTGAAAATATTTTTTAATTAGTGTAGAAAAAATTTAAAATACGATAGGGTAGTTCGCTATAATAGTTGAATGATTGTATTTGAAAATTAATCATAAACTAAAAGCCTACTATGATTTTGTTAATAACTAATAGAGTCATGGTAGAATATGCGAGTTTAAAATTGACCTATTTCTGACCTTATTCAAAGAAAACAGTAGTATGTTCAATTTAATTTTAATTCACTTGTAGACTGAGCATTGCATGGATTGGTTACGCAACATTCTTATTAATTTGCCGCTGGATGAAATCAGCGATTCAGTGAACCGACTAACTATTTGGTGGAGTCATTTGGTGGCTGATGTGCCGCCTGATATGCTGCCAATTTATGCTTATGTTGGCTTCTCTGTAGTCGTTCTCTTACTATGGCTATTCATTGTTAGGCTTTTACCGAGTCCCATAGGTGGTATGAGCTGGCTTGCTCTGTTTTCTATTTTATTAGCACCTGGGTCTGCTGCTAATAATACTGGTGATGTGGCGCCAGCAAGTATAGGGGTTGTTTACGGCATTATCATGAAGGAGCCTGGGCTGGCTTTAAGTAGCCTATTGCCCATTTTAGTAGTGTTTTCAGTAGGTCTGGTATTAGGCTTTATCTGGCAATTAATTAAAAATATCATTGAAAAAAATGCTGAGCAGTCCCGTCAACAAGCAGTCGCCGATGAAAGGGCCAATATGCAATTGGCTTCTGCCAATTATATGGACTTTGCAAACGATGAGGATGCTGTAAATCCACAGCCTGAGTTAATAAAAGCTAAGATAGTAAAAGATGGAACAGAGGTACCCGTAGCGAAGCAAGCTTCTGAGGTTGCCAAAAATACTTCTGTAAATGACCTTAGTAAAAGTAGCAATGTTACAAATGAGCCTTCTGATAAAAAAGATGTGTAGTTTATTTTTGAGACTCTTTTCTTAAATATGTTAGTAAAATATATGGGTCAACCGTAACTTATAGAGTTGGCCTTGTCTGCATGTTATAAATATTTTTTAATCAACGTTCTAATAGCAACAGTTTTATAGCTAAACTATGTTAGCAATAGTCTCTTAAATAACAAAATCTTAAAAATAACGAAAATTAAACTATTATTTCATTCAATTGAGTTATAAATATCTGACTATAAAGATAAAAATTAATTTGTATTTTAAGCCGTCTAACACTTCAAGCTAATTGGAACTTATGGCATTTATTGTTGCGGTAAGTTTGATAGACAAAGATAGCTTTGAACCTCATTTTAAGTCTAACTACTTCTAAATTAACCTAATGTCTATTAACATTTTTATTAACTATTTGTTAGCCCCATTGATAGCTTAATTGATAGTCTAATATGTATTTAATGGTCTAATAACAAATAATCTAAGCAGTTAATATAATAATTGAAAAGCTAAAATTCTATACATTCATCGAGACAATAACTATGACGCAATCTACACAAAACTCAAATAACAACTTTACCGGTACTCAAAGCTATATCGCTACCGAAGATTTGCAGTTAGCGGTAAATGCTGCCATTACTTTGCAAAAGCCATTATTGATTAAAGGTGAGCCTGGCACCGGTAAAACTTTGCTAGCAGAAGAAGTGGCAGAAAGCTTGGGTATGCCATTAATTACATGGCATATTAAATCTACCACCAAAGCTGAGCAAGGGCTGTATGAATACGATGCAGTATCACGTCTACGCGACTCACAACTCGGTGATGATAAAGTGTATGACATTAATAATTACATCAAGCCTGGTAAACTTTGGGAAGCATTTACCTCAGATGAGCGCAGTGTGTTATTGATTGATGAAATTGATAAAGCCGATATCGAGTTCCCGAACGACTTATTGCACGAGTTAGATAAAATGTCGTTCTATGTTTATGAAACAGGTCAAACCATTACCGCTGACAAGCGCCCAGTAGTTATTATTACATCAAACAATGAAAAAGAATTGCCAGATGCTTTCTTACGCCGTTGCTTCTTCCATTATATAGATTTCCCAGAAGAGCAAACCATGCGACAAATTATCGATGTTCATTTCCCTAATATCCAAGAAAAACTGGTTAATGATGCTTTAGATATTTTCTATAAGTTACGTAATATTCAAGGCCTTAAAAAGCCACCTTCAACTTCAGAGTTAGTGGATTGGTTAACGCTACTGTTAGCAGATGATATGGCGCAGCAAGAGTTAGAAGAAAATCTACGTGGTGAGAAATCTATCCCACCATTGTACGGTGCCTTATTAAAGAATGAAGCGGATATTACGCTATTGCAACGCTTTGCCAATATGATGCGACGCTAGACGCTAATAGATATTTAGCTAATTTATAGGTGTTACCATATAAATGTAATTCATTTGATAGGCTAGGCGGATATGTTTGTAAAACTGTTTTATACCCTACGTACCTACGGCGTGCCGGTCAGTACCCGTGAGCTATTAGATCTTAATGCTGCGCTTGATAAGGGGTTAATGCGTCAGCCGCACCCTGAATTATCTAAACAGTTTCCTAATGATAAAGACTTATGGTACTTCGCTAGCCGTGATGATATGTACCGATTGATAAAGCTATGCATGGTTAAAGATGAGCGTCATTTTGATAAGTTTGACCGGGCAATGGCCGATTACTTTGATGGTATAGACAGTCTAGATATTGATGAATTAATGGCAAAGCTCACTGATATTCCTCAAGAGTGGCTTGATTTAAAGCTTGATCCGAAGAATTTGACCGAAGAGCAACGCCGATTGCTAAAAAAATATGGATCACTTGAGGAGCTTATGAAGGCGTTGGAAGAACGTCTTAAAGAGCAAAAAGAACGTCACCAAGGCGGCAGTAAATGGGTTGGTACTGGTGGTAGCTCTCCTTTTGGTGCCTATGGTGATCATCCTGAAGGGGTTCGCGTTGGAGGTGAGTCACGTAAACGCAGTGCCGTTAAAGTGTGGGAGCAGCGTAAATATCGTGACCTTGACGATGACAAACAGTTGGGAACGCGTCAACTGCAAATGGCGTTACGCAACCTACGTCAATTTGCTCGTACTGGTAGTGCTGATGAGTTAGACATTCATCAAACTATTAAAATGACCGCGCAAAAAGGGGTGCTTGATATCCATATGCAACCTGAGCGTCGTAACAGAGTAAAAGTACTGATGCTATTTGATATTGGTGGCAGTATGGACATGCATATTGAGGCTTTAGAAAAACTGTTTTCAGCCGCCAAAAATGAGTTTAAAACGCTTGAATTTTATTATTTTCATAACTGTCTTTACGACTTTGTGTGGAAAAACAACCAAAGGCGGCATTCGGAACGTACCCCAACCATGGAATTATTGCAAAAATATGGGCGTGAATATCGAGTTATCTTTGTTGGAGATGCGTCGATGTCACCCTATGAATTGTTTTCAGTTGGGGGTAGTGTAGAGTATATGAATTCTGAGCCTGGAGTGGTCTGGTTAAAAAGGGTACTTGAACACTTTGATAAAGTGGCTTGGCTTAATCCTGAAGACTCAGCTTATTGGCAACACACTCATACTATTGGTGAAATTGAAAAAATGATGGATGGGCATATGTACCCGATGACTTTACATGGGGTAGAAGAGATGACCGAATATTTGGCCAGATAGTTATGAGTAGCAATAACAGTAGCCGTATCAATAACAGTAAAAGTAGCCGTAGCAATAACAATAACAATAACAATAAAACTAGCACTAACCTTGTAGACAGTATTAGGGTACATTTAATAAATATTTAAAGGAAGTAAATTGATAGAGTCTTATATAGACACAGTTAAGCTATCTATAAAGTTAGTCTCACCTGCTTTAATGATAGCGATATTAGCTACTGGCTGTAATAAAACAGTGGATAGCGATAACAAGGTTAAACCAGAGCCAGGTGAGGTATTTGTAGGTATGTGCTTTAATGATGCGAGTGCAGAAGATACCCAAATGTACGGACATAGGAACGCTGCCATTACTAATATTGCTCTACAACCCTTATCATGCAAAGCTCCCCATGACAATGAAGTTTACTATATTCATCAATTGCCAGAAGAGGCTAAAGATCACCTTGATGAAGATGAGTTTTTTGAAGATATGCTTGATGTTTGTGAAGATGAGTTCAAAGGCTACGTGGGTAAGAATTACAAAGAGTCTTATTACGAAATGTCAGTCTTGTTCCCTACTACAGACAGTTGGAATCTTGGACGCAAAGAAGCAATATGTTATGCCTTTCATCCTGACATTGGTGTTAAGCTTAACATTCCCCTAAAAGATGTAAAAAAATAGACCTCTTAAATCACCAGTTATATCTTCAAATTATTTATATATGACTACTTAATCTAATTAAATTTATCAATAAGGGTCTAACGCTATGATCTGAAACATTGATAAGTTATCTATCTATTCTTATAATTCGTCTCTGATAAGACAAAAGGTTTATAAATTTAGACCCTTTTAATTTATCTACTTGTACCCGATATACTTATCTTCGTTGCAACTCACCTAAAGCCATCTACTTTAAGTAGGAAGTCCTATGCAAAATAAATCTATGCCGCCAACCCCTTATTATCAAATTGATATTGCTAACCTAAAGCAGAATTTGGTAGTTGTAAAACGTCTTTGTGACTTATCTGGGGCAAAAGCTTTATTGGCGCTAAAATGTTTCGCCACTTGGGGTGTCTTTGAGGACATGAAGCCATACTTACATGGAACAACCTCTTCTTCGCTAAACGAAGTGCGTTTGGGCAAAGAAGAGTTTGGTGAGGATAAAGAGACGCATGCTTATAGTGTTGCCTATAGCACGGACGAGATTGATGAGGTTTTAACTTACGCCGATAAAATTATCTTTAATTCATTTAATCAGTTACATGCCTTTAAAGATAAAGCTCAAGCAAAAGCAGTTCCTGTTGGCCTGCGTATTAATCCAAAAACCAGTAACTCTTCGTTCATCATTGCAGACCCAGCTCGACCTTTTAGCCGTCTTGGTGAGCACGATATCGAAAAAATTAAGCCAGTTATAGATCAAATAACAGGCGTAATGATACATAACAACTGCGAAAATGATAGCTTTGAAGCCTTTAGTGAAAGCTTATCTGATATTGAAAATAAATTTGGTGAGTTGTTTTATCAGCTTGAATGGGTAAGCTTAGGGGGCGGTATTCATTTTATCGCTGCCGATTATCCGCTTGAAATGCTGGCTAGTCGATTAAAAGACTTTAGCGAAAAGTATGGGGTTCAAGTATATTTAGAACCAGGCGAAGCTTGTATTCATAATGCAGCTAAGCTAGTAACTACTGTATTAGATACCTTACATAATGGCAAGCCTTTGGCGGTGGTTGATGCGTCTATCGAGGCTCATATGTTGGATCTATTAATTTATCGTGAGACCGCACCTTTGGTGCAGCTAAATGATCAGACTAGCCATATAACTTCTGAACAAACAGACAATAGCACTATAATTTATGGTAAGTCTTGTTTAGCAGGTGATATCTTCGGTGAATATGCGCTTGATCAGCCCTTGAAAATTGGCGATAAAGTAGCCTTTGGGAACGCTGCTGGCTATACCATGGTCAAAAAGAACTGGTTTAACGGGGTAGCGATGCCTGCTATTGTTATTTGCGATGAGAAAGGCGAGCTAAAAGTACAAAAAACATTTGCTTATGAAGACTTTAAAGCCAGCTTGTCTTAATACCTAATGATTTGAACAGTGCTGTTTTATCTAGTAGTTGACATTAATTAAGAACAGTCTAGCTATATATCTATAGACCTTCATTTTATATAAATTAGCTAAATAGAAGACTAAAATAGTTACGTTTCAGAAAACCAGTGCGACTTACTTTTACATGTTTTATAGCATATTATAAATTATTGTCGCATAAATGACAGTTAAACATTATAATGCACGGTTTTGAGTTTCAATGGATTTATGCGTTTTCTCTCTTTATAGAATAATTAAGAGGGCAATGTAGTGAGCTCAAAAAACTAAGTATAAGTTGTTTTTTTAAATAATTTCGGGTGCGTGGGTTTTCCCAATTCTTCCTTTTTAATTCACGCACAACACTCACGGTGTCAATTATCTATTAATAAATTGACCCACTAAGGAGGATTTACAGATTGACTAATAAAGTTCAAACCCCTAAACGTAATATTTTAATCATTGGGGCCGGTGGCGTGGCCCAAGTTGTAGCTCATAAATGTGCTATGCATAATGATGTATTGGGTGAGTTGCATATTGCCTCACGCACCATTGATAAGTGCATAGCCATTGCAACTAGCGTTAAAGACAAGGGTAGCTTTAAGCAACCAGGTGAGCTACATTCTCATGCTATTGATGCCATGGACTCTGAAACAGTTGCCGAGCTTATTAATGAGACGGGGGTTGAAATTGTTATTAATGTAGGGTCTGCTTTTGTTAATATGACCGTACTTGAAGCTTGTATTAATACCGGTGTAGCTTATATTGATACGGCAATTCATGAACATCCCAGTAGAATTTGCGAGGCACCACCTTGGTATGGCAATTACGAGTGGAAGCGTAAAGAGCGCTGTGAGCAAAACAATATAACTGCAATATTAGGAGCAGGTTTTGATCCGGGTATGGTGAATGCTTATGCTCGAGCTGGCTATGACATGATGGATCAAGGCTCTGTTACCGATATCGATATAATTGATATCAATGCAGGTGACCATGGTAAATACTTTGCAACTAACTTTGACCCTGAGATCAACTTTCGGGAATTTACTGGTACTGTATACTCTTGGCAGAACAGTCAGTGGCAATCAAACAAAATGTTTGAAGTCAAACGTACTGACGATTTACCAGTAGTGGGCGAGCAGAACAGTTACTTAAGTGGACATGATGAAGTCCATTCTTTATCTGCCAATTTAGATGTGCCAAACATCCGTTTCTGGATGGGCTTTGGTGATCATTACATTAACGTATTTACCGTATTACAAAACTTAGGTTTATTATCTGAGTTACCTGTAGTGACCGCTGAAGGTCAAGAAGTTGTGCCATTAAAAGTTGTAAAAGCAGTTCTTCCAGATCCAAGCTCACTGGCTCCGAACTATACTGGTAAGACTTGTATCGGTGATAAAGTTAAGGGTAAGATAAATGGGGTGGATACCGAAATCTTTATCTACAACATATCTGACCACAAAGAAGCTTATAATGAAGTAGGTAGTCAGGGTATTTCTTACACGGCTGGCATACCACCTGTTGCTGCAGCGATGCTTATAGCTACCGGTAAGTGGGATGTTGGACGTATGGTAAACGTTGAAGAGTTGGATGTGAAACCCTTTATTAATTTGTTAAATAACATGGGTTTACCTACACGAATCCAAGACGATCAAGGCGACCGTCCTTTACATTTTAATATTTAAAATTTAGTTTTATTCTATTGGATTGTAATACTTCAAACTGTATTTTGAACAAAACCCCATAGATTGGACACAATATATGGGGTTAGGTTCATATGATGAGTCTTTCATTGATAAATGGCATTAACTTAAGACACAACTAAGTTAAGAGACAACTAACTTAAAATCAAACTGTCGTCTTCAACTTTTTCACCACGAGTGGTTTCAAACATATCCAATAAGTCATGCACAGTCATGTCTTTACGCACATCACCAGATACGTCTAATACCACTTGGCCTTGATGTAACATCACCGTACGGTCCCCATGATTCAACGCCTGCTGCATTGAGTGGGTCACCATCATTGTTGTGAGATTATTATCGGTCACAATCTTATCCGTCAGCTCTAATACGAATGCCGCCGTCTTAGGGTCTAAGGCTGCAGTGTGCTCATCAAGCAAAAGAATTTTAGAAGGCTGCAAAGAGGCCATTAACAAGCTGACTGCTTGGCGTTGGCCACCTGACAATAATCCCATTCTATCGGTCAAACGATTTTCTAGACCCAATTTTAAAATAGATAGCTTTTCTTTAAACAGATCACGATTTTTATTATTTAGGGCGAAACTTAAACCACGTTTACCGCCACGCTTATAGGCAAGCGCTAAGTTTTCTTCAATAGTTAAAGCTTCACAAGTACCTGCCATAGGGTCTTGGAAGACACGAGCGACCCAGTGTGCTCTTTGATGTGCAGACTTTTTGGTAACTTCAATACCATTTAATAAAATTGAACCACTATCGACACGTATAGTGCCACTCACTGCATTCAAAAAAGTGGACTTACCAGCACCGTTAGTTCCAATAACAGTTACGAATTCGCCTTCAGCAATATTCAAACTGATGCCTTGTAAAGCAGGATTTTCAATTGGAGTGCCTCGGTTAAAAGTCAACCTAAGGTCATTGGCTTGCATCATAGAGCGATATCCTTATAAATTCGGTATGGCTTAAAGTTTCAGTGAAGCTAAAAGTCAGCTTAGCCCATCATTTAAGTTCAACGACCTGCTAATATTTTTGACTTAATTGAAGGTAACTGCAGAGCAATTACGACCAGTAAAGCTGTAATCAAGTTTAAGTCTTGTGAGCCAAAACCGATACTACGAAGGGTGTCACTTGACAACGCCACTTGAATAAATAGCTTGTAAATAACCGCACCCAGAATCACCGCTAAAGTAATTAACCAAATACGTTTTGCAGGAATAATGGTTTCACCAATAATAACCGCTGCCAAGCCAATGACGATAGTACCAATACCTATAGAGATGTCTGCACCGCCTTGGGTTTGAACAAATAGCGCACCGGCTAAAGCAATCAAAGCGTTAGAGATTGCCATACCGATAATGGTCATCCAAGAGGTGTTAATTCCTTGAGCTTGAGACATACGCAAGTTAGAACCTGTCGCTCGCATTGATAGACCCGCTTCGGTGCTAAAGAACCAATCCAATAATAATTTGGCAATCAGCACCACAGCGCCGATAATGACACAGCGCATCCAATACCCATTTTCATTGGTTACTAATGTGCTAAATACGGTCTGCTCGCCTAAAAGCGGTAAGTTTGGCGCACCCATAATACGAAGGTTAACTGAATATAAAGCGACCATCACTAGGATACTTGCCAATAGCTGTAATATGCCCAATTTAACATGAAGAAAAGCGGTAACAATACCAGCTACAGCCCCTGCCAGCATTCCTAATCCACAAGCAACCCAAGGGTCAATACCGGATACAATTGAAATGCCAGCAATAGCACCACCTAATGGAAAACTTCCATCAGCGGTTAGGTCAGGGAAGTCTAGCGTTCTAAAGGAGATAAGTACGCCTAAAGCAACTAAAGCGTAAATAAGACCACTTTCAAGGGCACCAAAAAAAGCAATGAGAGACATAAGAGATTTAGACACCGCTTAGGGTTCAAACGCCTGTACTTAGATGCCAAAATATCCTAAAAGACTAGGCTGACAGACGTTTAAAATAAATTTAACAGATAAAATCTGCATTTAATGTTTTTTACTAAGCCAACTAATAAGACATATGATTTGGTATTCAAATAATATGTTCTATTAGTATATGACCATTATATCTTTATATGGCTTAATATAGAGCGATAACACAATAAGGATATATAGGGCAAAAAAATTTACATTTGATAAAGTATTTCAAGATATTTTATCAGATATACAAATATTTTATAAAT
>NZ_JAGLBC010000086.1 GCF_018260395.1 Psychrobacter sp. | reverse complement strand
ATAATTGCATTTGAGATAGTAAAATATTGCTTTACTTTCGCCATTATCTTTCATAACAAAGACTGGTTATAATGGTACAAATTATGGCCCCCTATTTAATTTGATTTACCATACAGCGGATTAAAATAGATCTGCAGACTTTTTATTTATGCAGCTTATTATGTATCTATATACTGTAATTACGCACCATTTATTAATGCAACCTGTTATTTAACCTATGATTCTTGATAATACGGATTAAATTTTAAAAATACTTTAATTTATCGCATATTACTTTTTCGCTGAATGTTTAATAAAATTATCGTTTAATTAATAGCCGTCAAACTTATTTAATACTGTTCAAACTTGAGACACCTTATGGCTAATGCACCAAAGACTAAAAAAAACAAAGCTCCACCATATGTTGCACCCGAATCAGCATCAGATTTATCACATCTTTCTGCACGCAAACGTTTAGAGCAAACTGAGTTCTTAATGTCTGCCCCTACCTTTAAGTTATGTCCAGCAGACATAGGCTATGAGGTGGCTTTTGCCGGACGTTCTAATGCTGGTAAATCTTCAGCCATTAATGTATTGACCAATCAACGTCAATTAGCCCGTTCATCAAAAACGCCAGGGCGAACCCAAATGATCAACTTCTTTTCAATTGGTAATGAAGAAGCTCGCTTGGTAGATTTACCTGGTTATGGATATGCCGCTGTCCCTGAAAAAATGAAATTGGTATGGCAAACCGAATTAGAAGAATATTTGGTATCTCGCGAAAGTCTTGCAGGTTTGGTATTGATGATGGATAGTCGTCACCCACTTAAGTTCTTTGATGAACAGATGCTGCGTTGGGCCAAAGATGGTGAGTTACCAGTACATGTCTTATTGACCAAAGCAGATAAGTTCAAATATGGACCTGCCAAAAACATTTTATTGCAAACCAAGCGTGAACTTGAAAAGCTCGATTTACATTTTTCAATACAATTATTTTCATCATTAAAAAAAGAAGGCATAGAAGAATTGGCAGAAGTGATGGGACGTTGGCTACACATTGATGGGCAGTCAACAGAGCAATGATGCCTTATAATTAGGTGTTATTACCTTTAACTAGCGTTTTATCTTATAATGAACGATATTGTGCTTTACTTACTCTAGATTTTTTGTAAGTCTTTAATATTTTTAAAATTAGGGCTTAAACAAATACAAATAGTTAAATATTTTACAACTTTTTTGCTTAAGTTTCAGCGCTAAAGCTTCGAAGTTAATAATTAAATTGATGTCTATACCTCAATTTTGGTTTAAACCTTAATTTTATTTTATACCTTAACTTTAGTTTACTACCTTAGTTACAGTTAATCCTTGAATAATAGTTAATATCTTAATTTCAATTTTTGTTATCACCTACATATAAATAAGACAGCTTCTATGACTGATTCGACGAATTCTAATCCTGATTACAAAGATACGTTAAACCTTGCTGATACGGCGTTTCCGATGCGAGGCAACCTAGCCCAACGTGAGCCAGATTGGTTAAAAGCTTGGGAAGCGGATGATGTATATGGCAAAATCCGTAAAGCAAAAGCTGGCCGTGATAAGTATATTCTGCATGATGGCCCTCCGTATGCAAATGGTCAAATTCATTTAGGTCATGCGGTAAACAAAGTTTTAAAAGATATTATTGTTAAATCAAAAACCTTATCAGGTTACGATGCTCCATATGTGCCAGGTTGGGACTGTCATGGCCTACCGATTGAACAAAAAGTTGAAGCCAAAGTAGGTAAAGTAGGTCAAAAGGTATCAGCGACTGAGTTTCGTGGTCTATGCCGTGAGTATGCCCGTAGTCAAGTTAATTTACAGATGGCAGATTTTAAGCGCCTTGGCGTATTTGGTGATTGGGAAAATCCTTATCTAACCATGAACTTCGCGCAAGAAGCCAACATCGTTCGTGCTTTGGGCAAAATATATGCCAATGGTTATGTCAGCCGTGGTATGAAGCCAGTAAACTGGTGTTTGGATTGTGGCTCTTCATTGGCTGAAGCAGAAGTTGAGTATGAAGACAAAACTTCAGATGCTATTTATGTGGCCTTTGATTTGGTAGATCCCTTACAGGTTCTACCTCAAGATAGCAGTGCTGATAAAACTTCGGCAGTTATTTGGACCACCACCCCATGGACTTTGCCAGCCAACCAAGCCATTGCAGTAAACGCTGACTTTGAATATAGCGTGGTAAAAACCTCTAAAGGTAACTTGATTCTGGCGACTGACTTAATTGAAAACGCTTTAAAATCTCTTGGTCTTGAAAACGAAGGGGTTATCACTACCTTATCTGGTGATAAGCTTGAAATGGTTAAAGCACAACATCCGCTCATAGACTCTCGTCAAGTTCCTATCGTTTTAGGCGATCATGTCACCACTGAAAGTGGTACTGGTCTAGTTCATACTGCGCCTGCACATGGTGCCGATGATTATATAGTGGGTCTACGTTACAACCTACCTGTTACCAATCCTGTAGGCGGTAATGGGGTCTACTTAGAGACTGCTGAAGTATTCATAGGTGAACATATTTATAAAGCACAACCAAAAATCATTGAGGCTTTAAGCGACAGCGGTCACTTATTAAAGCATTATAAAATGGAGCATAGCTATCCTCATTGCTGGCGTCATAAGTCACCTATTATTTTTCGTGCAACGCCGCAATGGTTTATCCGTATGGATCACCATGTTCAAGAAGGTGACAATACTTTAAGAGAACAGACCTTGCAGGACATCCCTAATGTTGTATGGACACCTGCATGGGGACAAAATCGTATTGAAGCTATGGTGTCTGGTCGTCCTGATTGGTGTATCTCTCGCCAGCGTACTTGGGGCGTACCAATTCCATTCTTTATTCATAAAGAAACAGATGAACTACACCCAAATACCTTGCAACTCATGGAAGATATTGCACAGGTCATTGAAAAAGGCGGGGTAGAAGCTTGGTTTGATGCAGCAGCAGAAGACTTTATTGGTGAAGATGCTAAAGATTACGCCAAATCTACCGATACTTTAGATGTATGGTTTGATTCAGGTACCACTCATTTTGCCGTGCTTGAACAAGATGACAATCAGACCAACCCAGCCGATATGTATTTAGAAGGGTCAGATCAACACCGTGGTTGGTTCCAGACCTCATTATTAACTTCTGAAGCAATGTATGCCAGAGCACCCTATAAGCAAGTCTTAACCCACGGCTTTGTGGTAGACGAAAATGGCCGTAAGATGAGCAAATCACTGGGCAATATCATTAATCCACAAGATGAAATCAATAAGACGGGCGCTGATATGTTACGTATGTGGATCGCATCAAGCGATTACCGCTACGAGATGAATGCAGGTAAGCAAGCATTTAAGGGTGCTACTGACATGTATCGTCGTATCCGTAATACGATCCGTTTTTTATTGGCCAATACTGATGACTTCAATCCAGATACAGATAGCTTGGACATAGAAGAACTGGTTAGTCTTGATAAATACATCATGCTACGGGCAAAAGAAGTCCAGCAAGCTATTATCGCAGCTTATAATGCAATGGATTTTCACCAAGTGACTCAGCAAGTGACAGCGTTCTGTTCTCAAGACTTAGGTGGCTTCTATCTAGACATCATTAAAGATCGTCAGTACACGACAATGGCAAATGGTAAGCCACGTCGTTCAGCGCAGACAGCGATGTATCATATCGCTCATGCCTTACTACGCTGGATTGCCCCTATTCTAAGCTTCACTGCTCAAGAAGCTTGGGAAGCCTTGCTTAAGGACTCTGCCACAGGTGATAATGCTTATGTCTTTACCAAAGACTGGTACCAGCTACCTGATTTTAGCATGACTACCATTACTGAGTCTGATTGGAGAGTCATTTTAGAAGCCAAAGATGCCATTAATAAAGTTATTGAGCATGTGCGTGAACAAAAACGTATTAATGCTAATTTATCGGCGGCTGTAGCTATCTATGCAGACGGTGAGATTTATGACAGTCTATCTAAGCTTGATGATGAATTACGCTTCGTGTTGATTACTAGCTCAGCAAGTTTAAATAAGCTTAGCAGTAATGAAGCTGGCGATGCTACTGAGCTGGATAACCTACGTGTTGAAGTTACCCCCGCTGAAGGCACTAAATGTGTCCGCTGCTGGCACGTCAGTGATGATGTAGGCACAGATCTCAACCATCCATTAATTTGCACACGCTGTGTGAGTAATATTGAAGGCGCAGGCGAGGTTAGACATTATGCCTAATTCTACAGGCAATAACTTAAGCGATAATCGAGAATCCAAGACTGTTAATTCAGAAGATTCGATAGTACCTGTTTATGCTACTGCATCGCCTAGCCTGAGTAAAAGACCTAAACTCATTCCTAATCGAGGTCGTGCCCTATTATGGTATATGTTATCTTTTATGGTGATTGGATTGGACCAATGGACCAAATGGTTAGCAGAATTAAAGCTAACCTTTCATGAGCCGGTCTCAGTCATTGAACCTATTTTGAATTGGACGTTGGCCTACAACTATGGTGCCGCTTTTAGCTTCTTAGCGGACCAAGGCGGCTGGCAGAAATGGTTTTTTGCTGGTTTATCGCTAGCGATGTCTTTATTTTTATTGATTTATTTGACCCGAGCACCCCGTCAAGCAAAGCTGTTAAATGTGGGCTTAGCTTTAATACTTGGTGGCGCTATTGGTAACTTAATAGATCGCCTTCGTATTGGTAAAGTGATCGATTTCATCCATGTGCATTATGCAGATGTATGGCATTATCCCATTTTTAATGTGGCAGATATGGCCATTTGTATTGGGGTAGCTATCGTTGTTATAGATATGCTGTTTTTGGAAAGCAAGCGTAACACGAAGTTTCAATCATGATATGGTAAATCTGTACATTTGAATTATCATTTTTTACCGTGACTATGTTTTCTTTTTTGCTTTATATCTCCCGTCATATGGCGGGATTTTTTATGGGGATATTTTTGATTAGGGGATATCAATACTTTGAAATATCATCTCCTAGAATAAGATATAACAGTGCTGCTAAATTAATTAACACTGTTACATAATAAGCCAACCTAAAGTCGGGCTTTTGGGTCTTATGTCTCAGATAATTTTGTGCAAACATGGCGCCTACCCAGCCGCCTAAAGCACTTAATACATGTAATGTGGTCTCAGGAGTACGCCATTTTCCTAATTGAGCGGCTTGTTTGTCCTTTGCATACACAAAGAAAGTTACTACCCCTATTAAAAAATACCAACCCAACACACTTAAGCTTAATTTACCCATTATGGTAGTAAATATAAGCACCACATAAAAACCTATGCCCGTTATTAACTGCTGCCTTTGTTTTTGATGGAAACTAACTTGGTTAGCTGACCTTCTTATTATATTTTTTTTCATTATGCTCTCTGAGGGTTAAAAATAACGCGTAGTACGACTTGATCAAAAAAAGGCTTGTATAAAGCTTCCATCATCACCATAAACTATAAATATCCTACGTTAACTTTACGATGCTACAACTTTGAAGCAACAGTGATTTTTATCTAAAGTTGTTATTATAGTCGTTAGTAAAATTAACATATTTCTATATCATGCATAACCATTATTTTAAATGTGATGACTGATAAATCTAATAATAATGATAATCAAAAATTTGAATAGTCTACATACTGACAGTTATAGTAGCGCTGTCGGTTATATTAGAGCTTACGGTTATATTAGGGCTAGTAGTTATTTAAGGGCTAAAAAATATATGAAGGCTGAAAAATATAAGCCTGAAGGAGCGAGTTTGAAAGTAGGTATTATAGGGGGCGGCGTTGCTGGATCAACCATTGCTATTCGTTTGGCAGCTTTGGGTATTGAAACCTATTTATTTGAATCCAAATCTAGCTTGATTGATGGACCTCCTATGTGTCATCTTCATGCTGGAGGTAACTTATATCGTGAAATACCTGACGAGGATTGTGTTGAGTTATTAAAGCAATCCATTGATATGTTACGCATGTATCCTTACAGTATTGACGTTAGACCTACTGTTATAGCCATTCCCCAGCGCGATGATGGGACGCCAGAAAGCTTAATACCCCGTTTGCAACTGCTCACTCGTGAATATAAAGCGATGATTGTAGCTGATCCTGCTAATAAAGTACTGGGTGAAGCCGAAGATTATTATCGTCTCTATAATAAACAGGATTTGTTAGCTTTAATTCATCAGTCAAATTTTGACATCAATTCTACCCCTACTCACTTGGATCATTGGGTTGCCAATGCAGCTCGTCAATTGGACTTAGACAAACTAAAATATCCAATCGTTGCGGTTCAAGAATATGGCTGGAATATTTTTCGTTTGGCAGCTTCTGCTCAGATTGCTTTAGGATTTTACCCTAATGCCCATTTACTTCTTAATACACAAGTCGTAGGCGTTACCGTAGCTGATATGACAAAAACCCATACAGCAGACGAAAACTCTGATAACGAATTGGCCTTAAAGCCATTTGCCGTGCAACAATTGGCCAATCAGCAAGTTGATGGTTCAACTGTTCAATGGAATATTCACTATAAGCAGAAGACTTATAGAGAGGATGGTAGTGAAGCCAATACTTCTGTTGACGACACTCAAACCATTAAAGTCGATTATTTAATTAATGCCTGTGGCTTCAAAACCGGTATTATTGACAATATGATTGGCGTGCCAGCTAAACGTATGGTGGAGTTTAAAGCCTCCTACGTAACTCATTGGAACAACCCCAATTCCAATGCTACATTTATAACTTCACAGACGGATTCAAATAGCTATTCACATGACGACTCATATGGCTTAGAAGAAGATTTAATTTATAGTCCTTTAATATTGCCCGAAATTATTATTCACGGCAAGCGTGGTACTCCCCAAGGTATGGTTCAGCTAACACCATATCCAAATGGATACTATCAAATACACAGTATGAATAAAGCAGTGACTTTATTTGAAGATGGGCTAGTAGCAACTAAAGACGATGATGCACAGCCAGAATTAAAGCCTAAGTATATACAGTGCATTGAAGACGGTTGGAATCCTGCAACACTTCAGGAGCGCAGTCAAAGGGCTATTATCGAGGTTAGTGAATTTGTGCCACGTTTTGCCAGCGCAAAACCTACAGGTAATGCGTTATATGGCGGTCAACAGATTCCAGGTAACAATGATACTTTACGAGTTGCTGATGTTAGCCTATATCCCGAAATTCATTATGCTCGTGCTGAGAATGTCAAAGCTTCTTCGGCCCTAGAAGCCTCTGATGATATTGTTAAACTGCTTGAGTCACAAAATTTAATACAGTCGACACCGCAGCAAAACCATTCACGACATCATCATGATTGGATTTATTTGCGTCATAGTAGCAAACAAAATATTGATGATTTGGCCAAGCTTTTTGCTCATCAGCGTGCATTCCCTTTGCCAATGTCGGACGTGGTAACTTCGTTCAGTTAAGGCATACTTAAGGCGGTCTAAGCCTTATATCTGTTATTATGATCCTTTACATTATAAAAAAGCTGCCTTATGGCAGCTTTTTGTTATCAGAACCGTTTTTCATCAAGCTAAGTTGTTATTAAGCTATGTTGTTATTAAGCTCTGTCGTTATCAAGCTCAGTTGTTATCAAGCTCATTTGTAATACGACTTTTTTATTATATATATTGACTGTTTTTAAACTCTAGGTATTAGAGTTTATGAGTAGCGACAGGATCTTTAATATGAACATACTTATTCAGTAAGCTTACTGCAGATTCAATGTCATTACAGACCACTAATCTGTCTAAGTCTTGTTGCTTCATAAACCCTTCTTCAGCAGTATGTTTTAAATGCTCAACTAATGGATTATAAAAGCCATTTATATTTAGAATAATCATTGGCTTTTCGTGTTGAAACAATTGACGCCAAGTAGCAATCTCCATGATTTCTTCCAAAGTGCCTAGACCGCCAGGCAAAGTTATAAAAGCATCGGCATATTCAGCCATAATAGCTTTTCGAGTATGCATGGTATCTGTTAAATGAAGGCGAGTTAGTCCCTCATGAGCAATTTCATGATCTAACATAAATTTAGGAATAACCCCTACGACATGAGCACCGCCAGCAATCACTGTATCGGCTACTGCACCCATTAAACCGATACTCGCACCGCCATATACTAAGCCCATACCATTTTCTGCCAAAGCCGTGCCCAATTCTCTAGCAGCAGCTTCATAAACAGGATTATTGCCTATACGTGAGCCACAATACACAGCTACCAAAGGCTGATTAATAGTGGTTTTATCTACAATATCACTGACATGTTCAACATCTTTACTGGTAATGGTAGTTGGTTCTAAACTCGTCGCAACTTTTAACTTTTGAGTCATAAATAAATGCCACCTTAATAAATATATAAATAATAAATTGGGTATAAATAAAACATTTGAATATCATAACATAGTCGCACACAATGGAATTTCTCACTGTGTTTTATTTATTTAAATGACATTGTTATTGTTAAATTAAAGACAAAATTAAATTATTAAATGATAATATCAAAAAAGACATAAATCCTTAAGATGCGCCATAAATCGATTTTATCATTATAAAAATAACTCATTTTTTTAAATAGGAAGTTCGAATGTCGAATTTAACAAGCAAATCTAATACTACTATAAGTCATTCCAATACTCCCATAACTTTAACCATAATAACAGAGCGCAATCAGCCATTGACTGCTAGCTTGTATTTACCAGTAGATATTAACGGCGAGGATGTTAAAAATGCCATTATGATTGCGCCAGCTACAGGAATCAAAAGAGGTTTCTATCATCAGTTTTCCAATTATCTGGCCAGTCAAGGCTTCGGCGTTATTACGTATGATAATGAAGGTATTGGCGATTCATTAACCTGTACCCTAGCTAAATCTACTGCCTCATTAATCAGCTGGGGGCGTCATGATGCAACCTCGGTATTAGACGCGTTACAAGAAGAATTCCCAAATGCCAAATATCACTTGATAGGCCATAGTGCAGGCGGACAATTGATTGGGCTAATGCCAAATTATCAGGTTCTATCTTCAGTGGTTAATATTGCATGTTCTTCAGGTCGTATTAAAAACATGACCATGCCATTTAAAGCCCGAGCTATGTTTTTCATGAACGGCGCAATTACTGTTGGTAACTTAATATTAGGTTATACGCCCTCAGATAAGTTTGGTATGGGTGAGCCGTTGCCTCGCGGTGTTGCCAAGCAATGGCGTGACTGGTGTAATGGTAAAGGTTACATCAAAACTGCATTTGGTAAAACCGTTTTTACCCATTATTATGATCAGCTAAAAACTCCCGCGTTATGGTTAAATTTTACCGATGATGACATTGCCAATAGCAAAAACGTCGATGACATGTTGGCAGTATTTACTAGCATGCCAGTCAAAAAGGAAATGTTAGCGCCACAACAGTTTGGACTAAACCATATTGGCCATATGAAATTCTTTAGCTCAAAAACTTATGATCAAGCACCGCAACTTTGGCAAATGGCGACGCAATGGATTGAAAGCCATGGAGCCTAAAAGGAAAAGACAATACATAAAGCTATAATAATTTAGGCATAACCATTTATCAAGCCTACTCTGATGCCGCTAAATCTTCTGTAATTCGTTTTTGTAGGGCAGAATATAAACTAGGATTTAAATTGGGGATATTAGCCAACATCCATGTCACATAAGGCATAGGTAATTGGTCAATGCGTTTACCTTTGTGCTTACCAAAAGGCATCTTAGTAATCGGCTTAGCGGTATTGGAAATCTTATGTGCCGCTTCAAAGTCGGACACATCGAAACCTAGTCGCTCGCAACACGCTTTATATAGCAGATAACACATTCTAGCATCGCCAAGTGCATCATGGGCTGCTGCAGTCATTTCAGCTGCCTCTTCTTTTCCAATTAACTGTTCAATACACAAAGATTGTGAGTATCTGTGCCACTCAGGGAAAGCAACGCGAGCTAACCGAACAGTGCAGATCAACTTAACCTTCGGTCGTCCGATAACCCCCCAATCGAAGCGCACATTATGTCCAATTAAATAATCAGACAATTCAAATTTTTCTAAATCAAAAGAGTCTAGCCCTTCCACATCCTCATCGGTAATACCATGAATCTTAGTGACGAACGGAGAAATGGGTCGTCCACTATTAAAATAGGACATCCATTCATGACCCGTATGCACCTCTATAGTTGCAACTTGAATTGGCCTTGGATTACGTCCTTGGTCCGTCTCAGTGTCTATGACTAAAGCAGTAGTTGTCATGATATTTTCAAACCTTTTTAAATAATACTTGTAACATACCTATTCCTATCTTAGAAGTTAAGAAGCTAGTAATTAATAAAATAGTAGTTAATAAGCTGATATTTAGAAACTAATAATTAAGAAAATAATAGTTAAGAAGCTAGTAGTTAATAAGCTAGTAGTTAAGAAACTAATAATTTAGAAGCATTGTTTAAAAGCATTATCAAATAATGG
>NZ_JAGLBC010000085.1 GCF_018260395.1 Psychrobacter sp. | reverse complement strand
GAAATTTATCTTAAGACAATTATTGAGCAGGTTTACTTCTATCAAGTTACTCTAAATCAGTTTAATTACTTTTCATTCTTCGAGTTGTTTTTCGGGTTATTTTTAGAATTAGGTTTAATGTGAGGTTTAGGCTGAAGCTGTTCTTCAAGCAAGCCTTTTGTTTCATATCTGTTGTGTGTATCAATGATTGCTTTTTCAATGATTGAAGCGCTGACGCCATTGGCACGAAGTTTTTCAATAAACACTTCATCATCAGCTAAGGTATAACCATCATGATCACGGTCTAAACCTTGACGAATATATAAGCGTATTAAACCCTGAATACGCTTAAATCCATGCTCATCTGCCGTTTCTTTTAATAAACCAATCATCTCTTCAGAAAGTCTGACACTAATAGGACGGGTAATCTTTTGTGGATGATCAGAAAATTTATTACGAATGCGTGGAGGAATCATAGCCATAATATTTTTTTAGTATTTAGTTAATTTGAGAAATTATAAACTAACATAATCTTTAATACTTAACTAGGTTTAACTAGACACAGTAAAAAAGTCTAAGTATAAAAAAAGCCCCAATCATTGATTAGGGCTAATCTAAAGGTTTTAATTTGATTCAACTTTAGGGGTTAAAACCTTTATATTATTTGGCTCCCTAACCTGGGCTCGAACCAGGGACACACGGATTAACAGTCCGATGCTCTACCAACTGAGCTATTAGGGAATAACTTAGAAAACTATATAATATAATATATATTATGCAAGTATAATATGCATGGGGTCTTGACTAAGTGATGCGTATTCTAGCCAAGCATCACTTAAGTGTCAAGCTTTATATCTAAAAACTTTTAAAAAGCTGAAATCGATTGTTTGTTGGTCAGATTTGAAGCTTATTGGTGTTTTTTGTGCCAAAATAACTTTTGATATTGTTTTAAGATGACTATGTAATAATGTGCATCTTATATATCACTAAAATATACTATAAACCAAAAAAAAGTCCTTATATATAAAGATAAGGACTCTGGCATATGCCATAAACATATTGCTAAGTAGCAATGTTAGCCTGAATTGGTCAATACAACATTCATGCTAGTATTTGGCTCCCTAACCTGGGCTCGAACCAGGGACACACGGATTAACAGTCCGATGCTCTACCAACTGAGCTATTAGGGAATAACTGTTTTAACGCATTAATAAAGCGGTTTGCGTTAAGTGGGGCGTATTCTATCAAATATTTGATATCCGTCAAGCTTTTTTTTGATAAAAAGTCTAAAATTTACGAATAAATTTTAATTCCTACCATTTAATTTAATTTTTACTTATAAAATGTCACTATATATGCCAATCAATTAAAGTTTATCAGTTTTAGATAATGGTTATAACTTTTAAATTTAGTGTTTATAGGTATATTTGGCTGCATTGAACCAAAGTTAAAATGATTGAAATAGTGAATAGTAATTAAGGGTAAGTAATTTTTCAATAAAATAAACGTTTTAAGCAACGTAGTGATAGTTACAAGCTACTTATAAATACCAATTAAGTTGTTATACAAATCACCTATAATGATTATATCTTTACTATGAATAAATTATAAATTTTTTAACTTTTAACTAATAGGAAAACTATGTCACAGATTAATACTACTTCTTCGGCGGTAAGGGCCCCATTAAAAAATGAATTATATATGTCAGTATTAATGACGCCCGATTTGGCTAATTTTACTGGTAACGTACATGGCGGTGATCTGCTAAAAATGCTAGATCAAGTGGCTTATGCTTGTTCGAGTCGCTATAGTGGTGGATACGTAGTTACTTTATCTGTCGACCAAGTAATGTTTTTGGAGCCTATTTATGTAGGCGAATTAGTGACCTTTGCAGCTAGTATAAATTATGTGGGCAAAACTTCAATGGAAGTAGGCATTCGAGTTGAAGCTGAAAACATTCAACATCGTACGATTCGCCATACCAATAGCTGTTTCTTCACTATGGTGGCAGTTGATGAAAATGGTAAGCCAACGCCGGTACCGCCTCTTGAGATTAAAGATGATTTACAGCAATGTAGATTTGATGCAGCGTTAGAGCGAAAAAAACTTCGCGCACAAAATGCCAATCGCCCAAGTTGTAGTATTGGTAAAAAGCCGGCTGGGAATTTAATTGGTGGCTGTAAACCTAGTGATTCTCTTAATTGATTTTACTTTATATTGATTTATCAGCTATATAATTCATTAGATATACATGCAATATAAAGAAACATTTATGCTGCAAGATATAAATTTAAAGGGTTTGTTTATAGAGATTTATTATGAAAAATTGTTCAAAAAATATACTGGTACAAAGCCGTAAATTTATAGCCTTAAGTGGCCTAGCTTTATTGGCAGTGAACGTATCTGCTCATGCTGATCTAACCATTAGTAGTGGCATACAAAATAGCGGCACACAAACTAGCAATGCATCAAACGATACTATGATTAATCAAGTGTCAAATACAGCGTTAGATCATCAATTGCCTAGCGATGCTTCAATAGCAAAGCTTATGCAGGTTATGCATATTGATGCACAAATATAGGCTATTGTTAATAGTCAGCAAGCTGCTGCAGATATATTGCAGCAACAAAGCGATAAGGCTTCAGTGGATGATAAAAACTTAAATAAACGTCAACGTGAAATTGCTACTAATATGCATGGGGTATTAGAGCAATATAGCAAAATACTTGCAAATGGCATAAAGGGTACGGCAACCAAGGAAGAAATGACTCAGGCGTATGTTAAAGCAGCTAAAGCACATTACAGTCAACAAGAGGTTAACGCCTTAATTCAATTTTACGATACGCCTATGGGTCAAAGTATCCTAGAAAAAAACCCTAAGGTAAATGCTGAGTTCTTAAAAGCTGCTCTGCCAGATAAAGATGAAATGAAGCAAACGACGAAACAGCTTGAAGAACTACTGCCTCAAGTTAAAGAAATATTTAAAGGTATTTTTTAAATAAAACAGTTAGCAGCTAGAGTAATATAAAAAAAGTGGCTATGAAGGTAGCTGCTTTTTTTTGATATTGATTATATGAATTAATGGTTTTCAGTAGTAGTAGGGGGCTTTAAATTCTTTGAGTTAACCTCATAATAAGACCTATAACACACATAATAAATGAAAAGATACCCATTATGCGAATGCCTGAACCTAGATCATCACGTCAATTAAATCAATTAGCCACTCAGCTTCAAGACGAAGCTGAAATAAGCGGAGTAAATGCTTCTGGAACTATAATTTCGAGCCGTGCTTTTGAAATGGTAACCGACTTTGAACCTGCCGGTGATCAACCCCAAGCTATTGAAAAACTTGTAAAAGGGGTTGAGGCCGGCATGGATGCACAGCTCTTACTTGGAGTTACTGGTTCTGGTAAAACTTATACCATGGCTAAAGTCATTAGTGAGACACAGCGTCCAACTATTATTATGGCGCATAACAAGACGTTAGCCGCTCAGTTGTATGGAGAGTTCAAATCATTTTTCCCAAATAATGCTGTTGAGTATTTCGTTAGTTATTATGATTATTATCAGCCTGAAGCGTATGTGGCTGCAAGTGATACTTTTATTGAAAAAGATAGTGCGATTAATGATCACATTGATCAAATGCGACTGTCTGCTACTCGAGCGCTTCTTGAGCGCCGTGATGCGATTATTATATCTTCTGTGTCCTCAATATATGGCTTGGGTGATCCAGAGAGTTATTTGAAAATGCTATTGCACATCGTAGTCGGCGACATGATAGACCGTAATGCATTAATTAAGCGTTTGGTTGCGCTGCAATATACTCGTAATGAGCTTGATTTTGAACGAGGTACTTACCGCTTGCGAGGGGAGTTATTGGACATCTATCCCGCAGAATCTGAACAATTGGCAGTGCGCATAAGTATGTTCGATGATGAGATTGAAAAAATCAGTTGGTTTGATCCGCTAACTGGTAAAACCGTGCGTAGTGTGCCGCGTATCACTATCTATCCAAAATCTCACTATGTAACACCTCGCGAAAAATTAGAGGCTGCCAGTAAGACCATTAGAGCCGAGCTTGATGAAAGACTTGAGTACTTTCGTGCCAATGACAAGTTGATTGAGGCGCAGCGCATTAAAGAGCGTACTCAATATGATTTGGAGATGATTCAGCAGTTAGGCTACTGTAATGGTATCGAAAACTATTCACAGCATTTATCAGGTCGTCCTGCCGGTGAGGCGCCACCTACGTTATTTGATTACATACCACCAGATGCGCTACTTTTTATTGATGAGTCTCATGTGACCGTCCCTCAAATCGGAGCGATGTATAAAGGTGATCGCTCACGTAAAGAGAACTTGGTCAATTATGGTTTCCGTTTACCCAGTGCTATGGACAATCGTCCCATGAAGTTTGAAGAGTGGGAAAAAATTAAGCCTGCTACGATTTTTGTGTCAGCGACCCCAGCGCAGTACGAGCTTGAACACAGTGAGCAAATTGTAGAGCAGGTGGTACGTCCCACAGGTCTAATTGACCCTGAGATTGAGATTCGTCCTGTATTGACTCAGGTTGATGATGTTTTGTCTGAAATTACTAAACGTCGTGAGCTAAATGAGAGGGTATTAATCACTACTTTAACCAAGCGTATGTCGGAAGACTTAACCGATTATCTAAAAGAATATAATGTAAAAGTAGCCTATCTGCACTCAGATATTGATACCGTTGAGCGAATGCAAATCATCCATGAGTTACGTACTGGTGTTCATGACGTATTGGTCGGTATTAACTTACTTCGTGAGGGCTTGGATATGCCTGAAGTGTCACTTGTTGCCATTTTTGATGCGGATAAAGAGGGATTCTTACGCTCAGAGCGCTCTTTGATCCAGACTATTGGTCGTGCGGCTCGTAACTTAAATGGTAAAGCAATATTGTACGCTGATCGTATTACGCCTAGTATGGAAAAAGCCATTGAAGAGACTGATCGCCGCCGTGAAAAGCAGATTGCCTTCAATGAGGAGCATGGCATTATTCCTAAATCAGCAACGCGTAGTATTACCGATAAGATTGATACAGGTGAAGTAGAAGAGCTTAATGACAATCAGGCTATTCCAAGTAGCAGTGCTTTACCTGATGTGGATATTGAGATTTTACGAAGTCCAGACTTATTGGCCAAAGAAATTAATCGTTTGGAAAAAAAAATGAAGCAGTTTTCACGTGAACTGAAGTTCGAAGATGCTGCGAAGATACGTGATAAAGTGCTTGAGCTTCGGGCTTATATTGTTCAGTAAAAGTATGGTTAAGTTGTAAAACATAAATGGTGGGTCATTAGATAATGGCTCGCTTTTTTTTGAACTTTTTTAGAATTAAATTTCTACGGATTAGGGCATACTATTATTTATAACTCGTATGCATAATATGCAAAAGGAGATGTCTTAAAACACAAAAAAAGATAAGAGTTAACTCTTATCTTTTTATGGAAAAACCTATTATGAAGCTATTTAGGCAGCCATGGATTCTTTAACACTAACCATGATTTGATCGCCTTCAAGACTAACTTCATACGAATCTATTTTAACGGCTTCATCATCTAAGCATAGCCCTGTTGCCAAGTCAAAACGTTGTTTGTAAATAGGTGAAGCTATATAAAGCACTTCATTCTCTGAAACTGTGCCGTCTTCTAACTGAGTTTTGATCATAGTTCCGCCAATTAAACCTCGTGATAGAACATTGGCTTTACTAAAGGGATCAAAATTATCAAGAGCGAATACTTTATCATCCTTAGTGCGAAATATAGCCACTTGTTTGCCTCCTATTAGCGCACATACGCCGCCTTCAGGAATAATATCGTTTAAAGTGCATATAAATTGAGTAGTCATAATAATTTCCTAATTTGGTAAAGTAAGCCTAAAGAAATGAATATAGTTAATGAAGTAGGGCATAGACCTTTACTAAGCCATGGCTTCTAAACTTTCTTTTTCAGCCTCAGTGGCAGGACGAATTTGTTCACGTTCGGTCACAAATACCACATTGTCATCACCAAGCTCACTATTAACAAAATGACGGAAACGTTTTAACTTCTCTTTATCGGTGATAGTTTCTTTCCATTCGCAGACATAATTATCAACCAGCAATTGCATTTGATCTTCAAGTTCTTGCGCAATGCCTAAGCTATCTTCGATAATTACTTGCTGTAAATACTCTAAGCCGCCCTCTAGACTCTCACGCCATTTTGAAGTGCGTTGTAGTTTATCAGCTGTTTTGATGTAAAACATTGTGATACGATCTATGTATTTGATTAAGGTTTCAGTATCAAGGTCGGTCGCGAATAGTTCACCATGACGCGGTACCATACCGCCGTTACCAGCCACATATAAATTCCAACCATTTTCGGTAGCAATTACACCAAAATCTTTTGATTGCGCTTCAGCACATTCACGGGTACAACCTGATACACCCATTTTGATTTTGTGTGGTGAGCGTACCCCTTTGTATCGGTTCTCTAAAGTGAGCGCTAGACCTACGCTGTCCGCAACGCCGTAACGACACCAGTTTTCACCCACGCATGATTTAACAGTGCGTAATGATTTGCCGTAAGCATGACCGGTTTCGAAGCCAGCTTCTACCAAACGCTCCCAAATATCAGGCAACTGCTCCAAACGTGCACCAAATAAATCAACTCGTTGACCACCGGTAATCTTGGTATAAAGGTTAAAATCTTTGGCAACTTGACCCAATACAATTAGTTTATCTGCAGTAATTTCACCGCCAGCTACACGTGGGACTACAGAGTAGGTACCGTCTTTTTGAATATTACCAAGATAGTAATCATTGGTTTCTTGCAAAGGTGCGAGCTCAGTTTTGAGCACATAATCATTCCAGCAAGACGATAATATTGAAGCAACTGCAGGTTTACAGATTTCACAACCATGGCCACTGCCATGTTCGTTCAATAATTCCTCAAAAGTTCTAATGCCTTTCACACGGACCAAGCTATATAATTCTTGGCGAGAGTAAGCAAAATGCTCACAAAGATCATTATTAACTTCGAAACCAAGTTCAGTTAATTGATAAGCCAGTACATCTTTCACCATAGGTGCACAGCCGCCACAGCCAGTACCTGCTTTAGTGCAGCTTTTAACTTCAGCTATAGAATAAGCACCACCTTCAACAGCGCCACAAATTGCACCTTTAGACACATTGAAACATGAACAAATAGTAGCAGTATCAGGAAGGTTTTCGACACCCATTGAAGGCTTTTCTACATTCGGTAAAATCAAGCTTTCTGGATGAGCGGGAAGATCAATGTCGTTTAGGAATAACTGCAATAAATTGTTATAGTCTTCGGTGTCACCGACCATAACTGCCCCAAGAAGCTTTTTATTATCGCTACTGGTCACAAGCTTTTTATAGATACCTTCGCTTGGGTTTTGATAAACATAGCTTAGAGAACCTTCGGTTTTGGCATGAGCATCGCCAATACTTCCTACGTCAACACCCATAAGCTTTAATTTGGTACTCATATCTGCACCAGTAAAGGTTGTTTCCGCATCTCCCGCAATCTGTGCAGCACAGATACTAGCCATAGTATAACCTGGGGCTACCAAACCAAATATTTTATTGTCCCAAACCGCACACTCACCAATAGCATAAATATCTTCATTATTGGTTTGACAAAAATCATTGATAAGTATGCCACCACGGCCACCTAAGGTTACTCCACACTCAGGATTATTTTTCATGATGCCGTCTTGAGGACGTATGCCAGCACTAAATAAGATTAAATCGGTATCTAACTCAGTATCGTCAGTGAATTTCATGGTCAAAAAAGTATCTTTTTCAAGATGCACATCATGTTGGACATCTTTTTGATGAATATCATGGTTTAAGGAAACGCTTCGATTATGCATAATTTCTTTGGTATTTTTACCAGTTAATACCGTTACACCTAAAGCCTCAATTTTCTTCTTTAAGATTTCACCGCCAGCAGGGTCAAGTTGTACGCCCATAAGTTGAGGGGCAAATTCAACCACATAAGTATCTAGACCTAAAGTCACTAAGGCTTTAGCAGCTTCTAAACCTAGCAATCCACCACCGACTACCACACCTTTTTTAACGTTAGGTTTCTGAGCAGTTGCTAGGATATCATCTAAATCAGTGATCGTACGATAGACATGACAATGTGAATGATCACCCCCTTCAATAGGCGGTACAAATGGATAGGAACCAGTTGCTAAAACTAGTTTTGCGTACTTGACTTTATCGCCGCCTTCAACGGTAATAGTGTGCGCATCGCTATTGATATCAACAATTCTTTTATTTAGATGTAGCTTTATACCTGTGTCATCGTAATGAGCCATATCTACTAAGTTTAGCTGACTAGCATCTTTATGCTCAAAATAGCTTGAAAGATAAACACGATCATAAGCTGGACGATCTTCTTCAGCAAACACATGAATGTCATAAGTTTCATTCAAGCCAAGCTCAATAGCTTTTTGTACAAAGTGATGACCCACCATGCCGTTACCAACTACTACAAGGTTTGGTTTTTCATTACTGTTTATATTAGTCATATCTGCCTTAATCATAAATTTATCCTTAAGATGGGTGTCTAGTAGTCCTTTTTTAAAACTATTATTAAGTTTTGAATATAAAACTACTTAGTGCCTACCCTAATATATTCAATAATCGTGCCAAACTTTTAAAATTATCATCTAATAATTCAAATGAATTTAATATGAATGGCGGTCTTAATAAATATGCTGCGCGATAAGGATATATTGCAAATTTATAAGAAAGTTTAATTGTAAAGTTGATTTATAAGTTAGATTTATAAATTTTTTGAATTTTAAATAACTATATATAGCTAGGCATTAATAACTAAAATCTTGCAAGTAGTTAATATTAAATAGATTGGTATAAAACCAACTTATACAAATAATGAGAATATTTAAAGAATATGATTATATTTTTTAAATAAATTTAGGATGGCACAATGCTTGCAACAATTACACTTAGTAACTAATTAGTAATATTTTAGTTAAAATTCAGCTTATTCATTTACTTAATTTAAAAGAGTCTGTAAACGGATATTTTCTACAGGCTATTATTTATATAAGGAATCACATCATGTCGTCCGCTTCTCCTGTACCTCCGAGTAAGGAAAAACTCAACATTTTATCCTTTGCTGGAAAAAATAAAATACTTCACTTAGGTTGGATGGCATTTTTTCTAACTTTTTTTGTTTGGTTTAACCACGCTCCATTCTTATCAGCTATAGGAGAAACTTTAGATTTAACAAAACAACAAGTTAAAACCTTACTAATTTTAAACGTAGCTTTAACGATTCCTGCACGTGTCATCATTGGTATGCTTACCGATAAGTTTGGACCTAGAATAGTTTATACCTGTATTTTAGCATTCGGAGCTATACCTTGTTTCACCTTTGCCTTTGCTCAAGATTATGAAACATTGGCTTTATCTCGTTTCTTGATGGGCTTTATTGGCGCAGGTTTTGTGGTTGGTATCCGCTTAATAAGTGATTGGTTTCCTGCTAATGAGTTAGGTACTGCAGAAGGTATTTATGGCGGTTGGGGTAATTTTGGTTCTGCAGCGGCAGCCATGCTTTTGCCAACAATGGCTATCGGCTTTGCTGCTTGGTTCGGTGGTGCTGAAGGCTGGCGTTATGCCTGTGCTACATCGGGTGTAGTTATGGCGTTATATAGTATTATCTTTTATATTAAGGTACGTGATACGCCAAAAGGATCTACTTACTTTAAGCCTAAAAAGAATGGTGCGATGACAGTAACTTCAACTGGTGATTTCTGGTTGATGATGGTGTTTAAAATTCCAATGTACTTAGCTTTGGCTATTCTTGCCTGGAAGTTGTCACCCTCAGGCGTAAGCTTGCTGACTCAATCAACGGTAAACATCATCTATGGTGCTTTGGTTGCCCTTTATATTTATGAATTTGTTTCTAGTTATCGTCATAACAAAGAAGTATTCACTACTGAAGTACCTGAAGCGCAACGTTATGACTTTAAACAAGTTGGCGTACTCAATATTTTATACTTTGCCACCTTTGGTTCAGAGTTAGCAGTAGTATCAATGCTACCACTGTTTTATCAAGAAACTTTTGATCTATCTATTGTAGCAGCTGGTCTATTGGCTTCATCTTATGCATTCATGAACTTGATGTCTCGTCCTGGTGGCGGTTGGTTAAGTGACAGATTTGGGCGCAAAACCACCTTACTCATTCTAACAGCCGGTTTAGCCTTAGGTTATCTACTAATGGGCTTCGTGAACTCTGGCTGGCCTATTGCTTTAGCTTTAGTTATTACCATGTTTTGTTCATTCTTTGTGCAAGCTGGAGAAGGCGCGGTTTTTGCAGTAATTCCATTAATTAAGCGTAGTATGACAGGTCAGTTTGCTGGTATGGCCGGTGCTTATGGTAATACAGGTTCGGTCGTATATCTTACGGTATTAAGTATGGTGAGTTATCAAGCTTTCTTCTTTGTGATTGCAGTAACAGCAGTCGTAGGTTTCTTAGCTTTATTTTTATTAAAAGAACCTTCAGGCGTAATTGTCGAAGAAATGCCAGATGGTACTTTTGCTGAAATTAAAGTAGGTCATTAATTGAAATTTAAAATTTATGAACAGTTTTTAAATTTTTAAAACATATCTTTTGATGATATTTATTAAGTTTATTTTAAATTGATATAACACATTAATATCGTTTAAATGTTCAAATATTAATTATAAG
>NZ_JAGLBC010000084.1 GCF_018260395.1 Psychrobacter sp. | reverse complement strand
AAGTAAGCATTTAATCTAAATTGCAGTTACACAGAATTCGGGATGGGCTCAATAACGTGTGATTTATTGCTTAGGCTATTTATTGAATATTATTGATTTTATGTCCCACTTTATCGCTAACATACTATCTGTTGTTAACTAACTATTTGACCCTAACTTATCATGGGTAACCAAATTGCCAATGCCGCTAATGTAGCTAAGAGAACTGGTACCGTTAAGATAACTCCTACTTTAAAATAATAGCCCCAAGTGACAACCACATTCTTACTTGCCAGCACATGAAGCCACAATAAGGTCGCTAGTGATCCAATTGGGGTTATTTTTGGTCCTAAATCTGACCCAATGATATTGGCATACACCATTGCTTGTGTGATGGTATCGGGTTGGGTAGTATTAGATATTGCTAAAGACTGAATCAATACCGTCGGCATATTATTCATAACAGATGACAAACCAGCTGACATAAAGCCAGTCCCTATCGTTGCCACCCACAGCCCTTTATCTCCTAATGCATTCATGGCTAGTGTTAGATAATCGGTTAAGCCCTCATTCTTAAGTCCGTAAACAACCAAGTACATGCCTAAAGAAAATATTACCACCTGCCAAGGGGCACCTTTGATTACTGTTGGTACCGATATTTTTTTATTCAATAAAGCTGTTATTAGTAAAATTGCCGCCCCCACTCCCGCTATTAAGCTAATAGGGATACCCATAGGCTCCAATACAAAGAAACCTAATAATAATGCTGCCAAAACTAGCCAACCCATATAAAAAGTTATTGAATCATTGATTGCCGTGACTGGCGCCGGCAAGCTGTCTACTTCATAATGTTGAGGTATATCGCGTCTATAAAACAGATATAACACTATTAAAGAGCTTAGTACTGAGACAATATTTACCGGTAACATTACTTGGGCATAGCGATCAAAAGAAATATCAAAGAAATCGGCTGATACAATATTTACTAGGTTTGATACAACAAGGGGCAAGCTGGCGGTATCTGCGATAAAGCCTGCTGCCATAATAAAGGCAAAAGTTGTTGCTTCTGATACTCTCATCTTAACCAACATTGCTATCACAATAGGCGTCAAAATTAGCGCCGCACCATCATTGGCAAAAAACGCAGCGACCACAGCCCCTAATAGCACAATAAACACAAACAGTTTATTGGTATTACCACCTCCTAAACGAGCAACGTGTAATGCTATCCACTCAAAGAAGCCAGCCTTATCTAACAATAGACTAATGATGATAATAGCAATAAAGGCAAAGGTCGCATTCCAAACAATATCCCATACTACCGGAATATCATTAACGTTAATTACCCCAGTAATAAGTGCCAATATAGCCCCTAATGTGGCACTAACACCAATACCTAACCCACGTGGCTGCCATATGACCAATACAAGGGTAAATATAAATATTAAAACAGCAACTAGCATAAGGGTTCTCTAGGTAATTCGATAAGTGATAAGATTATAATGATGTAAAGTAGCACCAATTATAGTATATTCGCTTTAACGAATATAGATTTATTTATAAATTTAGGAGTGGCTCATGCAGCCAGTAACTTTTTTTAAGGCTCTTTCAGATCCAACCCGTCTAAATCTCGTACTACAAATACAAGCTAATGAAACTATATGTGTGTGTGATCTAATAGATAAATTAGATCAACCTCAGCCAACTATCTCTCGTCATCTTAGCCACCTACGTAAAGCAGGTTTGGTTACTAGTGAACGTCGAGGTAATTGGATGTGGTATGCCTTATCTGACAAACTTCCTGATTGGTGTCGCCATACTTTATCTAACATTGATAACGGCAATACTATTGAAAAATAGTTTTTTAAATTTTATATTGGTAAAAAGACTTAACTATTATTTAAAAATTTATAATAAAAGGGTAAGGCTATGAACCAATATAACGATAAAGTCATCAAAGAAAACAACGATTCAAAGAGTTTAAATTCACAGAGTTTAAATGAAACCATTTTAGCCTGTATCGATGGCTCTAATGTGACACAATCTGTTTGTGATTATGCCGCTTGGTATGCCAATGAATTAAATTTGTCGGTAAGTTTATTGCACGTTATTGATGTTCCAAAATCCTATCGTCACAATCTAAGCGGGGCCATAGGTATGGACAGTCGCCGTAGTCTTATGACTGAGCTTAGCCTAATGGACGAGCAGACCGCACGTATCGCAAACAAGCATGGTGAAGCACTTCTACAAGATGCCAAAGCTCATATACTAACCTCTTTGCCCCAAGCCAATGTCTATAGCTACTTGCGCCGCAGTAAACTTCTGCCTGCCATTGAGCATCATGCCTCTAAAAGTAGAGTGATTGTTATTGGCCGCCGCGGTAAAGACCATCAAAATGATTACGTTAATATTGGTAGTCAAATTGAAAATGTAGTTCGGGCTATAAATCGTCCTATCTTGGTTTGCTCTGACGGTTTTATTACCCCTGATTCGTTTATGGTAGCATTCGATGGTAGTGAAACTGCCAAAAAAGCTGTACATATGATCTGTAAAAATAACATTGCTAAAAACTTAGAAGGTCATATTGTAATGGTAGATAATATCGACACAGCGAATGAAACTGAATTGTATAAAGCTCAAAAAAAGATGAGTGATGCAGGTTTTAATATCACCGCTCATATCATTGATACAAAGAAAACTGGCAATGGTGATATCGTTTCTGCATTAACCACGTTTCGTAATGATAATGACATTAGTATGTTCGTTATTGGCGCTTATGGTCATTCTAAATGGCGTCGCTTCTTTGTTGGTAGTACCACTACTAAATTATTAACCAAAACTACTGCTCCTGTTATCCTATTGCGATAACTTAAATAATTAAATTAAATAATATAGCCATAAATTAAAAACAACTGCGATTATTTATGAATAGTTGGCATTTTATCAATCTGAAGTCATAAAAAAACCTGAGTAGTTCTCAGGTTATTATTTTAAAAAGGATATATTTAGCTTATGTATAGCTTAAAGTAGCTGTTTATTAAACCAAATCTAAGAAATCCGCCACAAATTCATTCGAAGGATTAGTTATTAGTTCTTGAGGACTACCTACTTGTTCAACAGACCCATGGTTCATGACCACAATTTTATCAGAAACATCACGCGCTTCTTCTTGATCATGAGTTACCATAATACTAGTCACCCCAAGCTCATGATGAATATTCTTAAGCCAAGTACGAAGCTCTTTACGCACTTTAGCATCCAATGCGCCAAATGGCTCATCCAATAGCAACAACTTAGGCTGTACTGCCAATGCCCTTGCAAGTGCAATACGTTGACGCTGACCGCCTGACAATTGATGTGGATAAGCATTGGCCAACGTCGGTAACTGTACCAACTCTAATAAGTAATCGACACGCTTTTTAATATCAGTATTACTAGGACGGCGATCCTTTGGCAACAGCTTAAGACCAAAAGCAATGTTTTCAACGATGCTTTTGTGTCGAAACAGCGCATAGTGCTGAAACATAAAGCCAATCTGACGCTTTTGCACGGGCGTATCCGTTACATCAACCCCATCAAATAAGATACGGCCACTATCAGCATACTCAAGCCCTGCAATAATACGTAGTAAGGTTGTCTTACCACATCCCGATGGACCCAGAAGAGTGGTCAGTTTACCAGTAGGTACTGCTAATGAGATGTCTTCTAGGGCAACAAAGTTACCGAAGCTTTTGTGCACTTTTTGAATATCTATGCTCATCTTAATACTCTTTATAATTTCAAATTATCTAAAGCTATTTGGTTTTAAAACCTAATGGCTTATTATACAAATGAATTCTAATAAATAGGTTTAAACGCTATACGCTATTGGTTGTCAGACGAAATGGCAGCAGCTTTAGGGTCAGTGCCTGTTATCACAAGCTTTGGCGCCGCAATAGTCTCACGGTTAATACCTTTGGCATATTTTCGGGTCTGCATTTTAGTCATAATTTGTTGCACCACCAAGGTTAGTAACGCTAAGCCTGCCAATAAACTTGACAGTGCGAATGCGGCAGTAAAGTTATATTCATTATAAGCAATCTCTACCAATAGAGGCATGGTATTGGTTTCGCCGCGGATATGACCAGATACCACACTGACCGCACCAAATTCACCCATAGCACGAGCATTGGTTAGAATAATCCCGTATAACAAAGCCCATTTAATATTAGGTAGGGTAACATGCCAAAATACTTGCCAGCCAGAAGCACCTAAAGTTAATGCTGCCTGCTCTTCGCTATCACCCTGCGACTGCATAAGCGGGATTAACTCACGGGCAATAAACGGAAAGGTTACAAACAAGGTAGCCAGAACGATACCTGGAACTGCAAAGATAACTTGAATACCCATCGACTCAAGCCAACCACCTACAGTGGAGTTCAAACCAAATAATAGTACAAACATAAGGCCAGCCACCACAGGCGATACCGAAAACGGCAAATCAAGTAATGTGGTCACCAATTGCTTACCTTTAAACTGATAACGGGTCACAAGCCATGCAATGGCTAGTCCCATTACTATATTAATGGGTAATACGATTGCCGCAGTAATTAACGTTAACTTTATAGCTTGCAACGCTTCTGGTTCAACCAATGCTGCCAGATACAATTCCCAGCCGCCTTTAAAGGCTTCAAAGAACACCGCCATTAGAGGAATAACTAACATCACAACTATAAATATTGAGGCGGTACCAATAAACAAGGTACGCACCCAAGGCGCATCTCGTGTAGCAGCGTTGCCTTGATAGTTATAATCATTAGAGATTTGCATATTGCTGTCCTAAATTGATAAGTATTCTAAATTTTACAAGTTTCGTTAATTGAAACCATATTGCCACTTACTTGGCACCGACGCGGCGTGATAAGCGCCATTGTAATAGGTTAATTGCCAATAAAATAACAAATGATATCATCAACATAAATAATGCCACTGCAGACGCACCTTGAATATCAAACTGCTCAAGCTTACTAATTATAATAAGTGGTAAAATTTCTGACTGCATGGGTATATTGCCTGCAATAAAGATAACAGAGCCATATTCACCAGTAGCCCTTGCGAACATCATGCCCGCGCCCATTAATAACGCAGGAAAAAGCTCTGGTAAGATAACAGTGCGAAAAGTGGTCAATCGACTGGCACCCAATACTGCAGCCGCTTCTTCATACTCTACTGATAATTCTTCTAACACGGGTTGTACTGCACGTACAATAAATGGGAAACTGACCACTACCAAAGCCAGCCAAATACCAATTGGTGTGAATGCCACTTGAATGCCAACCTTATCAAAGAATTGACCTATTAAGCCATTGGGCGCATATAAAGTGGCTAAAGAGATACCGGTGACGGCTGTTGGTAAAGCAAAGGGTAAATCAACCAAAGCATTAATAAGAGACTTACCGAAGAAGTTATACCGCACCAATACCCAGGCTACCAAGGTACCAAAAATCATATTGGTCAACATCGCATAAAAGGACATCTTAAGCGATAAAATTATTGCAGCTTTTACTTGAGCCTGACTGATAGCTTCAATAAAACCGCCCCACCCCATTTGAGTAGTGGTGTAAGCCATCATTGCAAAAGGTAAGATAACCAAAAGCGATAAACTCAGCACGGTGATACCCATAGACAATCCGAATCCAGGTAACACATTACGTTGACGCAACTTAGTTAACCATGAGCGCTTGCGTAAAGGATTTACTGTAGTGGAGGATGGTTGGGTCATGGATATCTCACTGCATTTATTATAGGTTGTAACATTTAATGCCAATAAAAGGCACTTTTAGTCATGGTCAACATGCTAACAGGGCTTGGTTATTATGTTTAATGATGATTAAGGCTATCTTAGTGACTAAAAGGAATATAACAGGCTAGTATAAAATTATTTATCTAGGTTAACTAAGTGATTGAAACTAAAAACCCTGTTAGCAGACTGACTGACCTAACAGGGTTAACACGTTTAATATTTCAATTAAAAATGAAAAGGATTTCAATAGGTTGGTTAGATGCTGTATTTGTTTAGCTATTCGCTTTATTTAAAGATAACTGATCAAACACACCACCTTCTTTGAAAAATTTGGTCATAATGTCATCCCAGCTGCCAAAAACATCATTGGCACGGAACGTTTCAATCGCAGGTAACTTATTACTATTGGCTGCTAATATGGTTTCATTACTAGGCCTAAAATAAAGCGTAGCGGCCAATTTCTGAGCCTCATCGCTCCATAAATACTTTAGATACTCCGTTGAAGCTTGAGTAGTGCCTTTTTTATCGGTAACTTTGTTTACCACGGCAACTGGAGTTTCAGATTCGATGGTATAACTCGGATATACAATCTGAACCTGACCTTTATCGAATTTGTTAGCGGTCAAATTTGCCTCGTTTTCAAAGGTAATCAGTACATCACCCATATTACGCTGTGCAAAAGTTGTGGTGGCTGAACGTCCGCCACTCTCATAAACTTTCACATTACCAAGCAGCTTCTTCATAAACGCTTGAGTCTGAGCTTCATCATTATTAAACTTATGTAGACCATAGCCATAAGCACCTAAGAAACTATAGCGTCCACTACCTGAAACCTTAGGATTGGCGATAACGATCTGTACGCCCGGCTTGGCCAAATCATCCCAATCTTTGATTTGCTTAGGATTGCCTTCACGTACTAAAAATACTGTGGTACTGCTAAAAGGCACTGAGTCATTGGCAAACGATTTACTCCAGTCATTAGCTACCAGTCCTTTCTTTTGAAGTAACTCAATATCTGATACTTGGTTCATGGTTACCACATCGGCTTGTAGACCATTAGCCACTGATAACGCTTGCTTGCTTGAGCCACCATGTGACTGGCTAATGACAATATTACTATCTGGATGCTCAGCTTTATAATGCTTTACAAACAATGGGTTATATTCTTTATAGAAGTCACGAGAGATGTCATAAGACACGTTTAATAGTTGTATGTCTTTATTTTCGATAGTGGTTGTGCTGCCATCGGCATTGGTTACTGTGCCTTGCTGTTTTTGATTGCCACACCCAGTTAGCGCCAAGCTTACTGCGGCTAGCGAAATTAATAGGTTTGATTTTAGGGCATTGGCCATGATCAGATTATCCTTTATACAAGTAAGCCTATAACTTTAGCTGTATTTATCTATAAGAGTGTTATTAACAGTCATGCTAACAGCGACTTTATATTATATTTAGTGATTTTAATGTCTATCATAATGAGAAATTAGAATATAAGACTTGCGGTGATATAGTGTTTCTAATTTAATGCTAATTAAAATGACCTTTAAACAAATCCAAAAAAATCTATATAAAAGCGTCAAATTAGTTTTTTAAAATCAAAAAAAATGCAGTGCTTCAAGTTTGCTATCATAAAGAGATAGCCACATGAACTCACTGCAAGATTTTATTAAAGCTATTAACTAATAAACTTTTATTAGACTCTAAATACCGATTATATGTATAAATATTAAGCCGTAACTTAATTTGGAGCAAAACTTACTTAGGTGCATTAATAGCCAACTGGTCAAATACACCACCATCACTAAAGAAAGTACCCATAATCTCATCCCAACTACCAAATACATCATTTGGACGGAAGGTATCTACTGGGGGTAGTTTATCTGTATTGGCATCTAATACAGCTTTCACGCTAGGACGTAGGTATAAATCTGCAGCTAATTGCTGAGCTTCATTACTCCATAAATACTTCAAATATTCGTTAGCAGCTTCAGTAGTGCCTTTTTTATCTGCTACGGCATTTACAACAGCGACTGGGCTCTCTGATTTAATTGAATAATCAGGATAAACAATATCGACTTGTCCTTTACCAAATTGCTTTGCAGCTAAGTTTGATTCGTTTTCAAAAGTAATAAGCACATCGCCTATATTACGCTGTACAAAAGTTGTGGTCGCTGCACGGCCACCATTCTCATAGACCTTTACATTCTTTAATAGGTCTCTTACAAACGCTTTAGTCTTATCTTCATCTTTATTAAAGGTATGTAGACCATAGCCATAGGCGCCTAAAAATGCATAACGACCATTACCAGTTACTTTTGGGTTGGCCATTACAATCTCAATACCAGGCTTGGTTAAGTCCTCCCAACCTTTAATATTCTTTGGATTGTCTTTACGCACTAAGAATACAATAGTACTGGTAAAAGGCACTGAATAATCTGGGAATGAATCGGTCCAATTATTTGCCACTAAACCTTTTTTCTGGAGTAATTCAATGTCAGAACCTTGGTTCATAGTCACTACGTCAGCTTGTAAACCATTAGCCACTGAGAGTGCCTGCTTGCTTGAGCCACCATGCGACTGCTTAATGGTAATGTTTGAGCCAGGATGTTCAGCTTGATAATGCTTGACGAACAAAGGGTTATAATCTTTATAAAAGTCGCGAGCCACATCATAAGATACGTTTAATAGCTCAACGTCTTTAGGCGCAGCTTTAGCATCTGAAGAAGTGGTTGCGCCATCGACGCTTTCAGATGCTGTTTCATTTTTTTGACCCCCACAAGCGGTTAAACCTAATGCCAAAGTTGCCACAGTGGTTATTGAAGCCATTTTAGCAGCTTTTGAAAAAGGGGTTTGGCCTACGTTTAAATTAATCGCCATGGGTACAATCCTTAAATTTATTACATAAAATGTTAATTCTAATCTGAACAACTGTCCGTATTAACAACAGTCAGTTTTTAGCAAAAATCAGCTATCTAAAAATCAGTTATTCATCGGCATCTTGTTAAACTTTAATCAATAATCTACGGTTTATAACTATAAAAAAATGACTTGTAACTACCAATTAGAGGGTACATATGCTAACAGGCATTGTTTGATATGTATAATAGTTATTAAGGGTATAGATGTGAGAGATTAGAATAAGCTTAGACACAAAAAAAGAGACCCAATGTAATTAATACTAAGGGTCTCATTTATTATTCTTTCAATAGCGATGAACAAGGATTTAGCTAATTTGAAATTAACTCTATCTCTAAATTCACTTGATACTTAGAAAACTTGTTAATTAGCACACTTGTTGTAATAGAGTTTAATGAAGTTATCAACCTGTTTATTTTTATCTGCATCAGACTTAGCCTGAGGTACTTTATAAGCTCGAGTAATAATATTAGATGACAAAGTTTGATATGCTTTGTTATCACTTTTAGTCTTATTGGTGACGACGTTTTTAGAGACACCATTTTGTCTATCCATCATAATATTGCCAGCCAAGCTTGCAATATCAACACACACTTCATTTAAGTCTTTGGTTGCCGCTTGAGCGCTTATTGAAGGCAGTGTCATGACAGTGGTTAAAGCTATTGTAGCTAAAATTTTATTTATCGTTTTATGCATCGCTGTGGTCTTAACCATAATTTGAAATCCTAAATTTTAATGATTGAAAGCTATTCAATAATAGATAGTTAATGTTATAAAAAAATCAAAATAATATATTTAATTTATGTGGAAACGGATAAGTTTTATTTGTTCCAGTATACGAATGTTTAGTTGCTACAACCATAATTTTTCGTATAGTTATGGCACAATTGCTATATAAATTTATGCCACATTATCGAAGGCCAGACCCAGCAAGCTAGAAACGTTGAGCTATATAGATGATTGAGCTTAATAAAAAGAGTAACTTAATATTAATCATGGTGTTTTAGTTTTGTCCTCTTTGTTTTGCAGCAAAGGAGCATTTATAGTATCAGCACTACGTATCATAATCGGGCTTATGCTAGTGTTGACGTTATTGACATGATTATTGTTATGCATACCGCTAGTGCTACAACTCGATAAACTAGACATTACCAAACAACCTGTTACTAGTATAAAGCTAACTTTTAAATCAAGTTTCATTCTGATCTCCATATTCCTTTAGCTTAGATATTTGTTATACAAAAGTTTAAATATCAAATTCTTCAAAGCTCATCTAGAACTAATGGCTAACTTTGATTTTATATGTAAAAAAAACATACATTATTTGAATAACAAATAGGATGATTCAACTCTAATACATTAGTTATTGATAAGTGGTGGCTAATAGTTTTCGAACAGACCTAATATAGTTTCTATAATCAAACTCTCACCCTTACTATGACTATGGAATTTTTATAAATTGAGCACCTGAAACATTCATCTGCAAGTTGTATTTGGTCGGTATGATATTACCAACAACACAAAGCTTCTGTCCTACATAGTTATCCAACCTTCCAAAGCGCTTTTCAAAAATTACAAAGTCTTTATTCCAGACTAACGCCGTTAAACTTTGATTAGGGTATCTTCTATCAAAATTAATATAATGTCGGTTAGGCATATGATTAACCTCTACAACTGTACCGCAAGCCGTTACCCATTCATCAACATATATAGACGCATTTCTTGTATCAATCATTGGATCAGCTGCAGTTGCCAACGCACTACTACACAAGCTAATGAATATGCCTATCAACTTTTTCAACATATTAAACCCGCTATATAACAACTAAAATAAAAATTCTAAATCAAACAATAAATTGAATTAGACATTAGGATGATTAGTAACTTCTCTAAACTAATAACTTCAAATAACTACTAACTTCTTATACCTTAACAATAGCTATTTGCTATCCTAATTTTATAAAAAAGCATTATAGTTTTAATGATTTTTAACTTCATTGTATTTATGTTCTTTAATTGTTTATCCAATACAACTTACATTTCAATAATTCCTCCTATATCTTTAAAAAAAAGCCAGC
>NZ_JAGLBC010000083.1 GCF_018260395.1 Psychrobacter sp. | reverse complement strand
GAGGTAAAATCTAGATTCGGAGCCGTTGCACTTCGTAATTGAATCCAAGTTTCATTAACTGGTCTAATTTTGTTAATTGCTCTATAGATTACTCGTAATTCAAATAATAAGAAAGTTTAAATAAAGATGTTATATCAATATTTTTTGAATACTTTAATTAATTTTTATTAAACTATTTGATTTTAGAATACTATTATTTAAATTACTTGATTCAAATGACTATAGTATTTAGTAGCTGTAAAAATTAAGTAAAATAAGATAAATATAATTTTACAAATATTTACAATTTAATTCTTTTAACATAAATTTAAAAAACACCATTCTTAAATTAATCTAAATTTAGCATACAATTTAATGAGCTTTAGCTTGATCGACGATAGGTAATACCACGATCTTCATATATCTCATATATGACTTCTAATAAAATATCAAAAGCAGGATGGATTGGATTGTTTAGAGCACAAAGATAAATTGGGGAGGTTGCATCTTCATGAACCAATTTTCGATAAATGATTTGTTCCGTACGGACAGACTTTAAGCTATCAGGAACCAAGGTAATGCCTTCGCCTGCAGCCACTAATCCCAAAGCAACTTGTACATCACTCACAGTAGTAGTCTGATGTGGCCAGGCAGATTGCTTGGCAAATAAATGCAATAAAGGCTCGCCAATAAGAGCGGGGCTATCAAAATTTTCATTGTTTATGGACTGACTATTCATTGATTTAATATTGGAAGCTGGTAAATGAGTCTGGTGATACAGTATCACTCGGTAATCTTGAAGCTCGGATAAGTGAATATCAACACTATTGATTAGCGGATGCGTATTGGGCAGCGCAGCCACATATCGCTCATGACGTAATAACAGCTGCTTTATACTGGCATCGTAATGAGCAAAACGTCCAAAACCCACATCTATCTCACCGGCTTTAAGCGCATTAACTTGTTTAAAAGAACTGATATCTTTTAAATGCACATCAAGATTAGGCAAACGCTGTTTGGTTTTGGAGATTATCGTTGGTAATAGCCCATACAGTACTGATGGTACAAAACCTATGTTAAGGGTATCAGGGGGATGTGCCATCTTTTGAGTTAAGGTAATTGTGCTGTCTAATTCCTTCAAAATAGCATCTACTTTTCCATAGAAAAAAAGACCAGCAGGGGTCAATTGCAATGGACGGTGATAACGATCAATAAGCTCGACACCAATTTCTTCTTCAAGCTGTTTAACTAAACGGCTTAAAGTAGGCTGGGATAATTCCGTGACTGCGATTGCATCACTAAAACTTTTTAATTGCGCAATAGTATGAAAAGCCTTTAATCTTTTTAATTGCATTTATGTCTCACTGCTATGTCTCTCTCACTGCTATGTCTTACAACCCAGTCCATTTATATCCTGCTATTGCTAACTATTCGATAACTACTCTATAACTACTAAATACCTGTTCGATAGTTAATAGTTAACTACTTGCAACTGAATCATAAAACGTATTAATACTGCTTGTCATAATGATTTTAATGTAGCTATTCAAATTTAATTTCGCGGCCATCATCAAAGATTAAACTGCCTTCAGTTACTACAATTTCTATATTTTGCGGGTTTTGAATGGCTTTCATAACATTGGTGTCGGAGATACTTACATTAGCTACCAATTGCTGGGCATTATTTGGTGCAATAAGGGGGTCAAAGGTGGTTAATGGAATAACAACAGGTTTTGGCTTTTTAAAGCTAGGGTAGCGAAGTAATATGGTTCCTTTAAAACTGCGAATAGCTACATTTGCTTTATTGGTTAATAAAAATGCTAATTCAACATCACTAAAGCTATCAGATTTAGTGATATTAGCCGGCTGTAAAATAAGGCTGAAATCCTTTTGCTGTGTATTTTGAGTGACTGTATTCTTACGTCCTGTAGGATTAGCAGGATGAAGCAATTCGTATTGGCGTTGTTGCTCTAAAGCTTTATCAATTGTTATGTTTGGCATGGCACCTTTTTCATAAGCTTCACTTAACTGTATTCGCATCATATAGCGGCTTAATAGCTGTTTATCTTGTTCGGAGAGTAGATCTAAAGTATCGCCAAGTTTAACCTCCCAGTTTTCAACATTGCTTGGAATAGTCTGTAACATGGGGTCTTTTTTAGTTTCGTCACAACTTATCATAACTAACGAGCCAGTTAAAACTGAAATTAACAAAGCAGCACTATAGAGTTTAGAGCCTTTTTTATCTGAGTTCAAAAACCCTAAAATCTTCATATATGTCTCCAGTTGCTTCAAGATAGGTAACTTTATGCCATTTGTATAATGATCAATATAGCAGATAGCTAAAATAGTAATAGTAAAAGTTATGACAGTAAAAGTTATAACAGTGACATTTATTACAGTGAAATGTATAACAATGACTTTGAGAGGTTTGGCCTTTAAATAGCTTTAAGACTAAATACTGTAGATTATGACTGATACAACAAAAAGTCTATAAAGCACGTAGATTAGTCAAGAAAGCCTACTAACTGTGCCATAAATAGTAAAGCAATTCCGCCTAAAAAGATTAGACCTGCAATACTATATAGCTTCATACCAGAAGATAACTGATGATCGTTTTTTGCCAGTGAGTAATTTAACCAGCCAAATATAGGTGCTGAAATAAAAGCTGTGATCATAGCAAATTTGAGCATGGCGCCAAGTTGACCGGTAAAGAAGGTAATAATAATATAGCCACCCAAGGCGCTATAAGTGGTCCATACCAAAATTTGTTTTTGCGAAACTTCTATATCGCCTTTAATTAAACGCCAGCTTTCAGCATTTATGCGCCCATAGCCGTCAGCACAAGTTATTGTAGTGCCAAACATCACCATAAATGCAATAAAGGCTACTAATAATCTTGACCACTCACCAATAGTAGCGGTGTACATATTAATCAACTGTCCTACATAAGCACCGCCTTGGGTTTGAATCTCTACACCAGAACCGTATTGTACAAACAAGCCTAATGCTAAGAATACTAGTGCCAATAAGGCGGTGACGATAAAGCCTACGTTAAAATCGATTAAGCCTTGACGATGAGTAGTATTGTCGGCTTTAACTTTGGCAGATATCCACATAGAGTTAATTGCAGAGAATTCAAGTGGCGCAGGCATCCAGCCCATAAGTGCCACAATGAATGCTAAGTTTGCTAAATTCCATGGTGAGACAGGTACAAAATTAGGTGCAATGGCCGTAGGCTTGCCTGCAGCAATAATAACTGCTGCCAAAGTGGTAACTGTTAATGCCACCATAATCCATTTGGTCAGCTTATCAAGCATCTTGTAGTGACCTACAATCAGAAAAAACCACGATATGCCCATCACTATTACAGCTAATGTGCTATTAGACAGCCCCCAGCTTTCAGGCAACATAAATCCTAAAATAACAGCTGCCAATAGTGCTACCGCACCCGTACTAATAACAGAGGCTGCTAGGGATAAGATAAAAAAGGCCCACAAATACAAACGAGATTTTTTGGCATATCCGGCAATCAACGACTCACCGGTGTCATAGACATAGTCAGTACCAAATTTAAAAAAAGGATATTTAAAAAAGTTCGCAAGAATAATCATAATGGCCAACTGCCAGCCGTATAACGCGCCTGCCTGAGTAGACGAGATAAGATGCGAACCGCCAATGGCAGCTGATGCCAGTAGGATACCAGGGCCAAAAGCTTGCCAATTCGAGCCTTTATTATTTGGACCAGCCTGTGTAGAGGAGATACTCATAAAATATTGTCCTTATATTATGTTTAATATTAAGCGCTGAGTTTTAGATATCAATCAGAGTTAAGCCAATATGCCTGTCAACTGAGACATAATAACTGGGTCATAAATAGTTAAAACGTTTAATTAACCTCAGGTTTTGAAATAGAGCGCCATAATATTTGAAATAAATCATCAAAATTATCATTCAAAGGGGTAGGAGATTTGCGGATTACCTGCATCATTCCTATACGCATGACGAAGCCCATAAAAACATCGAATAAAATATAAAGTGGCACTTTATCATTTAAAACCCCTCGACTTTGACCATCATGTAACACACTAATAAAAGCTTGGATCAGGTTTTCATTCTCATAAATAGAAATCTTGCGTATGTCTGACGCCGAAACTGAAGTAAGTACCATGATTGCATCGGGATAATTATCAACGAAATCAAAAACAACCCATAAGGTCTTTCGAATTCTATCTTCCACACTATCGATACCTTGCAAATGATCCATCATACGAACTGCTAGCCGGCCTAAGACTCTATCCATAATAGTATGGAAAACGGTATGCTTATCGCCAAAATATTTATATAACGTCTGTAGCGAAACGTTTGCCATTTTAGCAATTTGAATCATGGTGACTTCCTGAGCATTTTCCCCAGAAAACAATTGATGAACTGCTTTTTCAATGCTATCTAAAGTAGCTGGACGCATTTTTGATAAAGGCGCAATGGTTTTTTTATTGGCTATATCTGTTTCTTTTTTATCTTTTGATTTTGCTTTATAAGTTACGGATTTGTTACTCATATTTGCCTCTGTTATAAATAGGAAATTATTATTACCATTTTAAATGAAATTATTGCTTATCAAAATATTGTTTTGTAGTATAAGTTCTCAAAGCTTATAATAACAAGCTTAAAATGCTAGTTTAATTATTCAGAGAACGGTAATATTAATTACTATATTCTATTACTGTTCGAAATTTATTCACCTAAACGGTTATGGAATGACACTATGAGCATTGATACTTTTAAAAGCAATTGGATGACTGAAGAACATGAAATGGTATATGAAAGTGCCTTAAAGTTGTTCAAAAGTTGGGAAGCTAAAGACGAGCAGTGGCGTGAGGACGGCAAAATTGACCGTCAAGCGTGGAATGAAGCTGGTGAAATGGGCTTTTTATGTGCCTCAATGCCTGAACAATATGGCGGCGGCGGCGGCGACTTTGGTCATGAGGCTGCTATTCTTTTAGCTCAGGCTCAAGCTAACCAAGCTGGCTTTGGTGGTATGGTTCACTCAGGTATCGTTGCTCCTTATATCCTTCATTTAGGTACAGAAGAACAAAAGCAAAAATGGCTACCAAAAATGGCAACTGGCGAATGTGTGGGTGCAATTGCAATGACTGAGCCTACAACTGGTTCAGATCTTCAAGCAATTAAAACTTATGCAGTTAAAGACGGCGATGACTATATTATTAATGGGTCTAAAACATTCATTACTAATGGTCAACACGCTAACCTAATCGTATTGGCATGTAAAACAGACCGTGAGAAGGGTGCACAGGGCGTCTCATTAATTGTGGTGGAAACTGAAGGTTTAGAAGGTTTTGAGCGTGGTCGTAACCTTAAGAAAACTGGTTTATCAGCTCAGGATACTTCAGAGCTATTCTTTAGTAATATGCGTGTGCCTCAAAAGAACTTATTAGGTAGTGTTGAAGGTCTTGGATTTATCCAAATGATGCAAGAACTACCGCAAGAGCGACTAATTATTGGATTAAGTGGCTGTGGCGCTATTAAATTAGCACTAGAGCTAACCCTTGATTATGTCAAACAGCGTGAAGCGTTCGGTCGTCCTATTTGGAAATTCCAAAATACACGCTTCAAATTAGCTGAAGTTCAAGCAGACTATTTAGCGGTCCGTGCTTTATGTGATTCTGCTATTGAAGCCATGATCGAAGGTAAACTAACAGCTCCTCAAGCTTCATTGATTAAGTACTGGGTTACTGAGAAACAATGTAAAGTTATGGATGAGTGCTTACAGTTATTCGGCGGTTATGGTTATATGAGTGAATACCCAATCGCTCGTATGTATGCTGATGCACGTGTACAGAAAATCTATGGCGGCACTAACGAAATTATGAAAGAGCTAGCTTCACGTTTTATGTAGATTATCCGAAAGTTAAATTTGGTGACTTGAGAATGAAATCAAGTCACTAAATTGTTACGTTTAAATCAGTGATTTTTAACCTGATCTACTATCTTTAACATAGCTAATATTGTAATGTTAATCGACTATTAAAAAAAATAGTTCGAAAAATAAATTATTTAAAGAAATAAAAAGGGATTTATATGACTGAAGTTGCCTATATTTATGATGCCATTCGCACACCACGTGGTAAAGGTAAAAAAGATGGTTCTTTGCATCAAGCCACACCAATTTGGCTAGTTCGCACTCTTCTAAAAGAGATGCAAAAACGCCACAACCTAGACACCAGTTTAGTAGACGATATTGTATTAGGCTGTGTTACCCCAGTAGGCGAGCAGGGTTCTGATATTGCCCGTATTGCTGCTATTGATGCCGAGTGGGATGAGAGTGTAGCAGGATTAACGCTATCACGCTTTTGTGCTTCTGGTCTTGAGTCAATCAACTTGGCTGCTACCAAAGTAATGTCTGGTATGGAAGATTTAGTAGTTGCTGGTGGTGTTGAATCAATGAGCCGTGTGCCAATGGGCTCAGATGGCGGTGCTTGGTATATGGATCCTCGCGTAAACGTATCTACCGAGTTTGTCCCTCAAGGTGTTGGCGCAGATACCATTGCTACCTTACGTGGATTTACTCGTGAAGATGTCGATGCTTTTGCGACTGAATCACATAGAAGAGCAGCAGCTGCTTGGGAAAATGGTTATTATGACAAATCTGTTGTACCTGTAACTGACATTAATGGTCTTTTACTATTGGACAAAGATGAAACTATCCGTCCTAACACCTCTGTTGAAACCCTTTCTAAATTAAATCCTTCATTTGCTATGCCTGGTAAAATGGGTTTTGATGGCGTTATTCTTGATAAGTACACCACTATTGAAGAAGTTATTCATGTACACCATGCCGGTAACTCTTCAGGTATTGTTGATGGGTCAGCCTTGTGTTTAGTGGGTAGTAAAGCTGCTGGTGAGAAAGCTGGTCTAAAACCACGAGCTAAGATTACTATGGCATCTGTCATTGGCTCAGAGCCAACAATCATGTTAACCGGTCCAACCCCAGCTTGTCAAAAAGCCTTAGATAAAGCCGGTATGACGGCTGCAGATATCGATCTTTGGGAGATTAATGAAGCCTTTGCTGCGGTACCTATGAATACAGCTGCAGATTTTGGTGTTTCACTAGACAAAGTAAACGTTAATGGTGGCGCTATCGCCATGGGTCATCCATTAGGAGCCACAGGCGCTATGTTGGTTACCACCGTATTGGACGAATTAGAACGTCGTGACTTAAATACTGCCATGATCACATTGTGTGTAGGTGGTGGTATGGGTATTGCGACCATTATTGAGCGTGTATAAATCGAAGCTTGTTAATTACATGGTCACACTCTTCTTAAGTCTGAATACGAACCGAATATACGCCCTACATTAAGTGTAGAAATAATAAGGATATAACATGAGCACAAACAGCGTAAACGCCATTAATGCATTAAATAATTTCTCGGCAGAAGTAGATAACGGCATCATCACCGTTACCATCGATCAAAGCGATCGCAAAATGAACGTAATTGGCGATGGCTTCAATGAAGCATTTGCCACTTTGACCGATGCCTTTATCAGTGATGAAGAAGCTAAAGGTCTTATCTTAACTTCTGGCAAATCTACTTTTGTGGTAGGTGCTGATATCGATCAATTGGCAACTATCACTACAGCGGAAGAAGCTTTCGATTTAGTTGAATATTTAAAAACTAGCCTGCGCAAGCTTGAAACTGCTGGCAAACCAGTAGTTGCTGCTATTACTGGTACTGCTTTGGGTGGTGGTTTAGAACTAGCTTTGGCTTGTCATTATCGTATTGCTATTGATTCACCAAAGACCAAATTGGGTCTACCAGAGGTGAAACTGGGTCTATTACCAGGCGGTGGCGGTACTCAGCGTCTGCCTCGTTTAGTAGGTATCCAAAAAGCACTTGAGCTAATGACTCAAGGCAAAGAGCTTAACCCACAACAGGCTGTTGAAATTGGGGTTATTCATGATACCGCCAAAGACAACGAAGAACTCATTAGTAAAGCCAAAGAATGGATCTTAAACAATCCTAAAGCCACTCAGCCTTGGGATGAAAAAGGTTTTAGAATCCCAGGTGGTGATAGTAAGAACCCTAAAGTGGTTCAGGTATTCTCAATTGCACCGGCAATGGCAAATCAAAAGTCACATGGCAATTACCCAGCTATTACTCATATTCTATCTAGTGTGTTCGAGGGTTGTTTAACTGATATTGATAATGGTCTAAAAATTGAATCACGTTATTTTGTAGCTTGTGCTTTATCTGATGTTTCTAAAAACATGATCAATACCCTTTGGACTCAGCTGAATAACATTAAAAAAGGTCAATCAAGACCTAATGGGTTTGAACGCTCTAAAGTAAGTAAGGTAGGTATACTTGGTGCCGGTATGATGGGTGCTGGTATTGCTTATGTTTCTGCTAAATCAGGTATAGATGTAGTGCTTTTAGATACCTCTATCGAAGGCGCTGAAAAAGGTAAAAACTATTCAACCAAGTTGTTAGACAAGGCGATAAGTCGTGGTCGTTCAACTAATGAGAAGAAGCAAGCTTTACTTGATAAAATCAAGACCACTACTTCTTATGACGACCTAGAAGGTTGTGATTTAATTATCGAAGCAGTATTCGAAGACATCGACATTAAAGCAGCTTGTACTCGTAATGCTGAAGCTGTCATTCCAGAAACGGCCGTTTATGCTTCAAACACTTCGACGTTACCGATTACTGAATTGGCTAAAGCCAGCAAGCGTCCTAATCAATTTATAGGACTACATTTCTTCTCTCCTGTAGATAAAATGCCTTTGGTTGAAATTATTGTTGGTGAAGAGACAGATGACGCTACTTTAGCCAAAGGCTTCGATTACGTGGGTCAAATTGCCAAGACCCCAATCGTTGTAAATGACAGTCGCGGCTTTTATACCTCACGTGTATTTGGTACTTACGTATCAGAAGGTATTGCGATGTTGGCAGAAGGCATCCACCCACGTAGCATTGAGGTTGCCGGTTTAAAATCTGGTATGCCAATGCCACCATTAGCTTTACAAGACGAAGTATCTCTAAGCTTATCATTACATGTTATGCAGCAGACCAAGCGTGCTTTAGAAGCTGAAGGCAAGATTTTTACCCCGCATTCTGCTATGCCAGTAGTTGAAAAAATGGTTAATGAGCTAGGACGTGAAGGTAAAAAAGTCGGCAAAGGTTTCTACGATTATCCAGAAAATGGTGAAAAACGATTATGGCCTGAGCTGACTAAGCTTTATCCAACTAAAGATGATCAGCCTTCTCAACAAGACTTAGTTGATCGCCTACTTTACGTTCAAGCTAATGAAACCGCTAAATGTTATGAAGAAAATGTGGTGCGTTCTGTAGCGGATGCTAACGTTGGATCAATCTTTGGTTGGGGTTTTGCACCAAATCAAGGTGGTACGTTACAGTTCATAAACTCTATAGGCGTTCAAAAGTTCGTTGAACGTAGCAAAGAACTTGCTGCTGCCTATGGTGAGCGTTTTGCACCTGCTAAAATTCTTGTAGAAATGGCTGAAAAAGGTCAGGAGTTTAGCGATGAGTAATCCACTTCTGGATCAAATGTCAGACTGTCTACAAGGCATTAAAGTAGTGGATCTAACCCGTAATTTGCCTGGTCCATTTGCGACTAGGCTACTCGCGGACCTTGGTGCTGAAATTGTAAAGATTGAACCGCTTAATGGGGACCCAGCCCGTGCATTTGGTCAGTTGTTTACTGCCCTAAACCATGGTAAAGATACTCACAAAATAGATTTCCGTGATGAAGTTGGTATAGAAGTTATCAAAGAGCAGATAAAAGATGCTGATGTTATGCTTGATAGCTTCCGTCCTGGGGTTCTTGAAGCCACAGGTTTAAGTGCAGAGACTTTACATGCGTTTAATCCGAAATTGGTTATAGTGTCTATTACTGGTTATGGTCATGCCGATGGTGATACGGTTGACCATGATTGGAGCCAAAAAGCGGGGCACGATATTAATTTTATGGCGATGAGTGGCGTATTAGACCAGTTAAAGACAGCAGATGGTGGTCAAGCTATGCCTAACATCCAGTTTGCTGATTTGGCAGGCGGTAGTGACACTGCGGTGATTGCTCTATTGTCAGCAGTTATTGCTGCCAAATCTACTGGCAAAGGTCGTCACATAAATATCAGCATGACGCATAGTTTATATAATCATATGGTTATGCCTAAGTCTACTGGTAAGCTCATCGAACAGATGACTGGTAAAAAACCGGTTCCACAGTACGACTTCTTAGGAGGTCTACTACCTTGCTACCGTCTATACAAAACGGCAGATGAGCGTTATATGGCGGTCGGCTCGCTTGAATTAAAGTTCTGGCAGGGACTATGTGATGTGCTTGAGTTATCAGAACTGAAAAATACGCATTGGCAAAAAGGTGTATTACCAAATATGCCAGACAGCCGTGCTGCTATGCAAACTGTGTCAGATGTTATTGCAAGTCAGCCATTAGAGCATTGGCAAAAAGTATTCGCTGACACTGATGTTTGTGTAACGCCTGTACTGACTCTATCAGAAGCGCAACAACATCCATTATTTGCGCATCAAGATGAGTATGGTGCCACTGCAGGTTGGCAAATGGTCAACTAGAAATTATTAAATTGAAGTGCATTAATTAAAAGTTCAATTATGGTAATTTTAGTAACTGGTACCTCACTACTTAATAAGAGTCACCAAGAGATGATTGAAAAATTAGTCAGCTCTTAGTTTTAAAATAGGTAAATTACTTAGTACTTGTAATTTACCTATTTTATGTATCTTAGATTAACACATGAAGTGCAATATCAAATGACAGGTGAAAAAAAGACCTA
>NZ_JAGLBC010000082.1 GCF_018260395.1 Psychrobacter sp. | reverse complement strand
TATAGGACTGACACAAAATTTAAAAGGTGAGCAACCGCTAATCATTGTTATGCAATAGCTGGGCAGTGGTTCTTGAGGTGCTATAAAGACCTCCTAGTCGCCTTCATATAGCTGAAACAGTCTCCATTGTATCAGCTATCATTAAAAATAATCAAAATAAAGCAGAATACCTTAAATATAATCGATTTAGTGCAAACATAATCGTTTTATGTCAATATGACCTTTAAATAATCTATTAAAATCGGTTTGACACTCTGCCATGACATTAAAACTCTATTACGCATCTGATGACTTCCATAAAACCGATGACCCAATTGGTATTTTATGGATGATTAAAAAAACGAAGATCACCCCAGCACTTCCAATCTATAGCTCAAGTTGCATTAGCACGCGTCGCCAGCAAATTATCCAAGATGGGTTTGAGCATAAGATTTATCCTGAACAAAACCGTCCTGAACCCACTATATCTGCCCATTTACAGTTTCACTTACGTCATGAGATTATTCACTTTGAATTTTTAGCTCGATTATTCCGTAATATTGATGGTCATGTCATACAAGATTGGATCGATAGTGAACCTACAGGACAATATGCCAGACGATGTGCATTTTTATATGAGTTTTTCACTGACAAACTGCTTACTGTTCCCCCATCTATTGGTGGCAACTATGTAGACGTACTTGACTCAACTAAGCTCGTTACCACCTCAAAAGAACGTAGTGAAAAAGACAAAAGATGGCGTGTTAATAATAATATCGCAGGTAATAAATACTTCGCACCGATGTTGGTTAAAACAGACCTATTCCAATCAGCATCAAATTTAGATATTAGTCATATGATTCATCAATTAACCGATGAATTTGGGGAGGAGTTACTCACTCGCGCCTCAGTCTGGATTACGCTCGGTGAAAGTAAAGCCAGTTTCGCTATTGAGGGTGAAACTAGCCAAGTCAAACGTATTGAACGCTTTGCCGACTTTATGGCTAGAAATATTGGCAAAAGCGAAACGCCGTTTTCACCTGAGACATTAGCAGACTATCAGCAAGCATTATTAGGGGACTCTCTACTTACTCATTTTGGGGTTCGCAAGTCTCCGGTGTTTATTGGTGAATCTCGTATGGGTTATAAACAAATCGTCCATTATATAGCGCCGCCTTATCGGCAAGTAGGTAATATGCTTAACGGTTTAAATGCCTTTATGCATAGCACTCAAGGGCAGTCCTCTATTATGCGCAGTGCGGTTATTGCTTTTGGCTTAGTCTATATTCATCCTTTAGCAGATGGCAATGGAAGACTACATCGGTTTTTGTTTAACGATATATTAAGGCGTGATGGTATCACTACTGACCCTATTATTATTCCTATCTCCAAAGCTATTATTGATAACTCCAGTAGTAAAAAAGAGTACAGTGAGATCCTAGAAACGATATCAAATCCGTTGATGCAGAGCTTAAAAGCGTCTTATTATTTTTCATCAGATCGCACCAAATATGAAGATGGTGTGTCGTCCAATTTGGTTATTGAAAATAGTGAAGAAGCTGACCCTGTATGGCGATTTATGGATTTGACCGCTCATGTACACTATTTATCAAAACTTGTTGAACATGTTATTCAACATCATATGTACTCTGAGTCTACCTATCTACAACAGCATGATAAAGCGCGTGAGGCGATTAAAGAATTTATTGAGATGCCGAATGATTATGCCGATAGAATAATACGCAGTTTTCAGAAAAATAAGGGTCAAAAATCAAATAAGTTGGTTAAAGAAATACCCAAGCTTGCTGAAGGTGATTTCTACGATAGGATCCTTGAGGTTTTAAGAGGGATTTTTAATTAGCAGGTATTTTTGGTTGACTAATTCAAGGTCTATTTACAAGGTCAGTGAGCATACCTAAAGCTTTAGGTTCAAAGAATTAGTAGCTAATCTTGCTTGTAGGTTAGAATGATATTTAAAACCCGACTCAACTATATCTCATTCTTTTAAGTAATGTTAAACGTTGCCCTAAAAATCGGTTTGCCTTGAGTTGCGAAAAGCAAAATCTATGCCAAAAACCCAAAAAAAACCAAAGCTAAGACAAGCTAAGGTGGCTTTATAAAACAAATCCAAACCCAAATCAAGACTTTTCTTACTTCGCCTACGCTTCTTATATTGATTTTTTATCCCAATCACCCTGATAAGTATCTAATCTCTCATACGCTGTCGTATTAAATAACAATACTTAGCACCGGCTTTTAATTGACCTGCAAAGTCAGCCAATTGCTAATTATTCACTCCAATTGTTTTTAAGCAAAATAAATTTTTCTATTACACCAAAATTTGAAATAGGTTTATATATAAAACAATAAAAACCACCTTAACTAAAAGATAGCTAAGGTGGCTTTCATAGTACATTAGATTGCTATTATGTTAGTACAATCTTATTAAAATACTTACTGCATAACAAGGTATTCAAAAGCTGACAATGCCGCTTTTGACCCCTCACCCATAGCAATATTGATTTGCTTAAAGGGTACAGTAGTCACATCACCTGCTGCAAAGATACCACGGCGATGAGTTTTACACGCCTCGTCAATTTCAATCTCACCAAAGCGGTTTACATCCACAAAACCTTTCACAAAATCTGAGTTGGGTATCAGACCAATCTGAACGAATACCGCAGACAAGTCTTGTTCTTTGGTAGCCCCTGTTGTGCGATCTTCATAAATGATCGAAGTCACTTTACCGTCTTTTGCTTTAATTTCTTTAGTTGCCGCTGAAGTAATTATATTGATATTTTTAGTCTCTTTGGCTTTATTAATCAATACTTGATCAGCTTTTAAATTGTCAGCAAATTCAAATACAGTCACATTTTTGACGATACCGGCCAAATCTAGAGCCGCTTCGATACCTGAGTTACCGCCACCGATCACAGCAATATCTTTACCTTTAAAGAATGGACCGTCACAGTGAGGACAGTAAGCAACACCGCTACCGATGTTTTCCTCTTCACCTGGCACGTTAAGTTTACGCCACTGAGCACCTGTTGCAATAATAATACTGCGTGTTTCAAACTGCTCACCAGTATTTAACTTAACGCTATAGTTTGCATCTTCAGTTTCACTCAGCTCTTTAACACTAACGTGCTCTTTGACTGTGATGTCATATTCAACCAAGTGCTTTTCGAAGTTTGCTGATAGCTCGTTACCTGTCGTTAATGGCACAGAGATTAAGTTTTCAATTGCTTGGGTGTCTTTAACTTGACCACCAATACGATCAGCAACAATAGTCACTTTAAGACCTTTACGGGCGCTATAAATTGCAGAGGCAACACCAGCTGGACCACCACCGATAATGGTTACATCTTGACGCTCTAACTGCTCAGCATCGTCTTCACTTGGCGCTGCCAATAGATCAGGATATTGATCTTGTAATTTATCAATGATACGTGCGGTGTCAACCTTACCATTTAAGAAAGGTTTACCATTTAAAAATACGGCTGGCACACCTTGAATATTATTGGCTTCTACCTGCTCTTGGAATAAGGCGCCATCGATCATCTCGTTGCTAATACCGTCATTTAATAAGGCAAACTGGTTCAATGCCTGCACAACTTCTGGACAGTTGTGGCATGACAATGACACGTAAGTTTGGAACTTAAGAGGATGAGCAATACGCTGTACCATTTTCTGTATGCTGTCATCGAGTTTGAGAGTATGACCACCGGCTTGTAAGATAGCTAAAATCAATGAGGTAAACTCATGGCCACCTGGAATACCACTAAATACGATACCTGTGTCTTGACCTTCAGTAGCAACCTTGAAGCTAATTGGGCTAGGTAGGCTAGCATCAGTGGCAGTTTCATCAAAGTTAATTTTGTCGGTTGTTCCAGCAATCTGCTTTAAAAAGTCTATTAATTCAGCTTTTTTGGCATGGTCACCTTGACCAATTACAAAGCTGATCGAGCGAGTCATGTTTTCGCTATAACTTTTTACGGCATCTAATAAACCTTGGTCTAGCATTGTAAACTCCTTATGTGATATTTTTGGATTAAGTATGATATTTAATGGTTAGTATGTGATAGTCTTTGATACTAAGTAACTATCAAAATCAAAAGCGATATTTCTGAAAAAAGTGATATATTTGAAAAAAGCGATATTAATTAATATTTTTTATTTTTTATGTGTACAACAGAGCTTTAAATAATAATTTTTAGCATTAACTTAGCTGTTTGTTGGTTGGTCATTCTTATATTATCGGTATGATAGGATAAAACAACAAGTTGATAAATCTAAACGCTTTGATTGATAAAACTAAACGATAATAAATTATAGTTTTAAATTACAAAATCACTTAGCTTGTTATTAGATTTATCACGCTTAATAATCCTACAATATATTATGTCCTCAAAAAGGCTTTAAACTTTGCAGCAATAAGCAGTTTTAGATATGGTTTTTAGCTTTTAATTTGGGTACAATTTAGAAAAGATTAAAAACAAAGATAACGTTTTACTCCCCTTAGACTGCAATTTTATAAAGATTTTACTTGTGTGCTTTGCTGTCTAAATTAAGTCAAGAAAACTATTAAAAGGATAAAATTATGTTTCATGAACACCGTGATCTAATCTCTGAACTTAAAAACACAGATACCCATTTTCAAAAGATGTTCAAAGAGCACAATGACTTAGATAATCAAATAGACAAATTAGAAAACGATGTCGTTAAGTCAGTAAGCCGTGAAGATGAAATTGAGGAAATGAAACGTCGCAAACTTCTTCTTAAAGACCAAATTGGCCGTTATTTGGAAGAAAAAAGCCAAGAAAAGTAAGTAACGAAATTAAATAGTTTGAGACTCTTGACATGCTGATCATAGGGTTATATTTAAAACTATTTGTTTAGCACCTATAATAAAGCCCTGCTTATTGTGTAGGGCTTTATCATTTATTCGCAATCTACAGCTTATATTTACGTTAGTTAACGGGCACTATCATGTTGTGTCTACTTATTAACTCTTTTTTTATGTTAATATAGCTTCGAGAGACCTCATATTGGTCTTACATATTTTCATTCTCTTTCTTCTACAATAATATTAATAATATAACTTATTCTTTTAATGTCTTTTTTTATTATTTAAGATCGACTTTAGACTAGTGATGATCATCATTTCACTAGCACCAATTAAATACAAATAACTCATACGGTATCATATGACCTGGAACGATCCTAACGCACAACAAGAAGCTCAAAACTACGACAATCCTATTCCTAGCCGTTTGCTAATTTTGCAAACTTTGGCAGATGAGGGTGAGCTTACTCACAAACAACTGGCAGAATCATTTGGTATTAATAGTGAAGACCAATTTGATGCCCTTGGCAATCGTTTAAAAGCGATGACTCGTGATGGCCAAATAAACCGTGATGGTAGACCTTATAAATATCGTGCAGTAACCAAACAAGATGTGGTTACTGGCAATGTTTCTGCTCATGCAAAAGGGTTTGGCTTCGTAATTTTAGATGATATGCCAGACTTATTTTTGCACGAAAAACAAATGCGCTGGGTATTTAATGGCGATACAGTAAATGCTATTGGTACCACTACTGACAATAGAGGCCGTACAGAAGGTCGCATTGTTGAGGTTATTGATCGTCAACAAACCCATTTTATCGGCACTCTAGAAAAAGATGATGAGGGCTATACGGTTTCTTTGGCCAGCCCAAATAATCATCAGCCTATTACGGTCACTGAGGACAACGTTAAAGCGGTGAATGCTAAGCCGGGCGTTGCAGTAAAAGTAGATATTATTGATTGGCCCACTCAGCATGAATTTGCCACTGGTAAAATCGTTAATGTGATGGACGATGACAATGACCGTGAGGTTATTATTGAGACCACATTACTAAACTATGATATTCCAAGCGAGTTTAGTGCTGGAGTTTTAAAACAAGCCAATAGTTATAAAGAGCCTACGCCACAAGACTTTAAAGGTCGTACTGACGTGCGTGATTTGCCCTTAGTCACTATCGACGGTGAAGATTCTCGTGACTTTGATGATGCGGTATACGCCGAAAAACGTCAGGGTGGTAACTACCGTGTGGTGGTAGCCATTGCCGATGTCAGTCACTATGTAACCCCAAACTCAGCACTCGATCATGAAGCGTTCGAGCGGGGTACTTCCGTATATTTCCCGCACCATGTGGTACCGATGCTTCCTGAAGTATTGTCTAACGGTTTGTGTTCGCTAAATCCAGGTGTTGACCGTTTATGCATGGTAGCCGATATCAAGTTATCGCGTGCCGGTAATATTACTGGTTATGAATTCTACCCTTCAGTGATGCACTCTCAAGCCCGTTTGACTTATAACCAAGTCAATGATTACTTTGATGGAAATATGGATAACGTACCAGATTCTTTAACGGACAATAAAGACGTTAAAAAAGCTGTCGATACCATGCATCAGCTCTACAAAGTTTTGGTTAAAAAACGCGAAGAGCGTAATGCCATGGAGTTTGAAACACCTGAAACTTTCATTAAGTTTAACGAAGAAGGTGGCATTGATGCTATCGTTCCACGTACACGAGGCGACTCGCATAAACTGATTGAAGAATTGATGCTATTGGCCAATACCTGTGCTGCGAACTTTGCCTTAAAGAATGAGTTGCCTGTATTGTATCGCAACCATGATAAGCCAGATTCTGAAAAGTCGCGTATGGTTCATGAGTATGCGAAGAACTTTGGTATTAGCTTCCCTGAAGAGAATCCAACGCAGGCCGATTATAAGCGTATTATTGAAGCAACCAAAGAGCGTCCAGATGCTGTTAGTATCCACAGTATGCTTCTACGTTCTATGATGCAGGCGAATTACTCGCCTGATAACATAGGTCACTTTGGTCTAGCGTATGATGAGTATTCACACTTTACCTCACCCATTCGTCGTTACCCCGATTTAATGTTACATCGTGCCATTAAGTCTAAAGTTACCGGTAAAAAACAGCCACAAATGGACTTTACGTTAGAGGAAGCTGGGCAACAAACTTCAGACACGGAGCGTCGTGCTGAAAAAGCCTCTCGCTTTGTTGAGAGTTGGTTGAAGTGCCATTACATGAAAGATCATGTCGGCGAAGAATTTGATGGTGTAGTTACTACGGTTACCAATTTTGGTTTATTTATTAACTTAACTGATCTGTTTATTGATGGTTTAGTTCACATCTCTAATGTTGGTAAAGACTTCTTTGTTTATGATGAAAAACAGCAGCAGTTGATCGGTCAAGATAAAGGCATGATTTATGGACTAGGAGATCTGGTGCGAATTAAAGTTGCTGCTGTCAATATGGACTTATTGCAGATTGATTTTGAGCTAATAGCTAAGCTTAAAGCCAGTGCCATGAACCAGACCAAAAAAGACACTAGAAGCAATGGCAATAATCAGCCAAAGCAAACCAGCCAAGATGGTCAAGCTATAACTTCAGATGACAAAAAACCCTCTCGTCGTCGTAATAGTCGTGGCCGTGGTAAGCCTAAGTCTTAAGCACAACTATTGATGTGCTATTAATCGCTAAAATATTACAAAAAAAAGAGTTGTCCATTTAATTGGGCAACTCTTTTAGTTTAGTGAACACCAATTTATCGATATTTTACAAACAAAGCTCTGCACTAATTGGCAGATGATCTGATAGCTCAGACCAAGGCTTACCTTTATGTACCCATGCGCCCTTTACCTTTAGATTACGGACATAAATACGATCTAAACTAAGAACTGGTAACTTAGCAGGAAAAGTAGGCAGTAGTTTATTATGAATTTCCATAAAAGTTTCGGTCATATGTAGTTCGTCTGCCAACTTTTGACATGACGTCTTTTTCCAATCATTGAAGTCACCTGCCAGTATGAGCGGTCTACTTTGGTCAATCGTATCGTTTACATAAGCGGCAATTGCCTTATACTGCTTTTCTCTATCATTCTCAAGCAAGTTCAAGTGTGCACATAGCACCACAATAGGTTCATCCCAACCTTGAGGTAATACCTCACAGTGCAATACCCCTCTTTGCTCAAGCTTATTTACTGTTATATTGACATTATGCTTTGGATCGAGGGGATGACGGCTTAGCACGGCATTGCCATGGTGACCATTGCCATACTCTGAGTTTTTTCCATAAATATTTTGGCAATCAAGAAACTCGCCGAACCATTCATGCTGAGATTGATTTGGGTATTCATTATATTTAAGCATGCGCTTAAGATTCTGACCTTGTACTTCTTGCAAGCACAAAATATCAGGGTTTGCTTGCTTTAAAGCTTGACCGATCTTTTGGGTCACAACTTGACGATTAAACTGCGACATTCCTTTATGGATGTTATAGCTGGTAACGATAATATTTTTCATAGTTTAAGTCGTACAAATAAATTTTGAATGAAGGATAGTAAGCGGTATCCGATACTTGAATTACTTTAACTATAGCTTAGCCATAGGTCTTGTTTAAATATTCTATGATATCCTTAGATTCAAAAATTTTAGTACCTGTATTCGGGTCAATTAAATAAGGAACTTGAATTTTACCATTCATAACTTCATCCATGATGCGCTCACGCTTGCCCCCTTTAACAGGTTTATATTTCCCTATACTCAGATGGGTTTTACTAGTGCCAATATCTTGAATTTGCTCTCGTGCGACATAATGATTGATATAGCTGATTTCAAGTTGACATAATGTCTCTCTAACCAACCTACAAAAAGGGCTCGCTTCAAATCCATACAGTTCTATCAATTGTTCAGGACGTCCTCGAGCTTCATTCTTCTTTGGATGAATTGCTTTCACACCCCGCATCATTGATACTAAGCTAGCGCCTGTGTTAAATATTCCAACACCTCCCTTTTGTAACCTATTCGGTTGAAAAAGTTTTGGGGTACGCCCTTGTTTGGAGTAATGTTTAAATAAGTAATCTATAATATCTTGCGACTCTGGCAAACTTTCACCAGTATTTTGATCAATTAAGAATGGTACTTGTATCTTATCTATCTTCATCTCAGCAAGTTTGGCTTGCAACTCATTTCGGTAGATTTGACCTTGTTTAGGGCTTGGACGACTCTCATAATCGAGATTGAGATGAGTCATAGCCTCGCGTACGCGGCGACAAAATGGACAGGCTTCAAATTCATAAAGTATTAAAGGCTTTTCTGGTTGCATGGGATGAGACGTGCCCATCATGCTAAGCCCGCCACGCATTAAAGTGGATAATAGTGATTGTGAGCTTTTGATTTGATGAACCACTTTGTTATTTGCAACAATCATTATGATATCCTCGTCTAAAATATTTATTATTATTAATTTGGCTTATTATTGCGCCAACTATTCTTCATTATAGTTTATCTATATGAACATTATGCTACCTAAAGTCAGTTATCGATGACGCATATGTAGCAATCAATATCACCATAGAAGTTAATGATTGCAACCTATCAGCGAATATAAAAAGACGCCAATAGCTTTATAACCCACAAAGAAGTCATAACAATTGGCGTCTGTAAATTAAAAACATTTTAAACTATGTACAGCATGCTGTAGCTCTAATATCGGGTTACTAAAGCAACCGGCAAATCATTACCCATCATATCTTCTGGCATAAATACTACTTTACCACCGTTATGCATAACTTGTTCTATCACTTCCCCAATCGCATCATCCGTTACGCCTTCTGCAGTGGTATCATCGACTATGGTTAATGTTTGCGCTTTTTCATCTATAATAGCAGGTACCATATAGCCTTTACGCAGATATAAGGTCTCACCAGCACCCTGAAAGGCAGCGCGGTAAATTTCTTGTAAGTCAGTACGTAACATATCAGCACCACGGGCTTTATCAATTTCGCTCAAAGCCGCTTTATGTAGTGAGGTACGATAATCTTCTACCGCTTCTTGTACACCATCTACAATATGTTGTGCGCTACCTGTTTCTAACTCGGTTACGTTAGATACCGCACCAATGATATTCTCTGGACGATCACATACTTCCTTGTAATAGCTGATGTTACGATTATCCCCTACTATAACCAATGGCATCTTATGCTCACCCCATAGTTCTTGAACACTTTTATCGATGCGGTTAAAGTATTCTTTTAGATAGCTATCTTCATTGTTAGCAGATCGATCCGAACCGCCATCACCTGTTTTATAGAGACTATTATTTTCAATAGGAAAGGCAATATTGACCATATTTTGCTGTTCAGAAGAATGTTCATCAAACTCTTTAACCACACGATTGTTGACTGCCTCAATTAGACGCGCCTGGTCGCGACCGAGTACCACCAAATAATAATGTACAGCACTTGCCATATCACGAATTAAATCACGCGTAGCAAAATGCTCATCAATTATCACTCGCTCTTTGGCATCAAAGGGGAAACGAATCACTTGCACATCTTCAGTATTAGCAAAGATAGCTAGGGTATCTAAATTATAATTATGGTCTAAATCATCAATTTTAGCGTGAATGTTCTCTAAAATAGTCGCAGCTGTTTTTTTATCGTATTCATTTTCAATACGCTCTTCGGCTACTTTAAGCTGGTTTTTGAGAGCGATAGGGTCTTTTTCATTGTCTGGGTGTTTGCGATGGGTTTTTACAAAGATACTTACGGCTGGATGGGCGGTGGTTTCTCGCAGACTTTTCAAAGTTGCCTTCATAAAATTATCCTTTTTATAGTGTGTTTATTTAAAAAATGAATCATTAATAAACGAAGCTTAAATAGCTTTTTGTTTTTCATAGCCGTTTAATAATCAAATCTGACTGTTTTTATTCTCAATTAATAAGCTAATTTAGGTTAGCTTAGATTAGTTAAATTTATTAGATGCATTTAACTTGTATTCATTGAACCATATTATCAATGAATTTCCTTGCCATCTATAAGGGTATTGTCGGTTCTTGTCCTGCTTATGTAACGATTACTAACTGGCCTATAAGAAGCTTGAAAACTATTATCTTTATCGCAATTATTAAAAAATAATGTCTCACTCTATTAGCAACCCTTTACATAATTTTTTAAAAATATGCTTTAATTATTAGGGCGTGTTGAACATTCATAATTTCAGCCAAAT
>NZ_JAGLBC010000081.1 GCF_018260395.1 Psychrobacter sp. | reverse complement strand
CAAACCTCTAACATTAGCTTTTTCCACTAACTTCTATAAACCACAAATTCTTAAAGATATACGTGACTCTAAAAGACTATCAAATCTATTGAGTTATGAAGAGGAACATATATTTTAATAACTCTAACTCAATATCACTCTAAACATATCATCAAGATATTGAGTCTGATTACCAACCATAAACAGAACATTGCGCTGCTTAAGCTCATCCTCTGTCAGCGAGTTATTAACCAGCTCTTTCATCGGTGTAGTAGTAACGATGAAGCTGTTTAATATCAGCTGATCATCAAGCTTAGCTTCTAACGTTTTAATCTCTTTGTAAAGATTGATCTTTGCATCATCGGTATTCATATTGCGAATGCCTTTTGGATCAATTAAAGTTAGATACTGCTGACCTGATTCTTTATGTACAAGCCATAATAAGAAGTCTGGATAGAAGTTACCTGCTAAGGCAAAGCCTAATCCTTTATACCGATTATCCGGGTTTCTGAGTAGGTAAACATGATAATCATCAAGCTCATCTAATTTCTTACTAGAGTTTATATAAGCCTGAAGATCATCAACAAACTTAACCTCACTACTCTCCCCTTTACTATCATAGTCAAATACCTTAGGTGACCATGTAAAGGGCAGCCCTTCATCTTTTTTACTAAATAATGGATAGTATAGGTGCTTGTCAAACAGTACTGTTCTTAAGTCTCCATCTTCCCAATCGACTAGCTTATCTAACTTACCATCGTCCACATAGTCTTGAAGCACTTTTAAGCGCTCAAAGTATAGCTCTGCTTCGCTATTTTGTCCTTCTTTGGCTGTAAAAACATAATCATCACAGATATGTACTGGTAAATCATCATCGCTCAAATCAAACTCAGTAACTTCATAATACTGACCTTCATAAGCATTCTTCATGGTCTTGTAGAATTTATCCATATAGGCTTGCAATAACTCTAGCAAGACATTCTGTTGAAAACGAATGCCTTCTATATCTCGACTTAGCTTCTCGCTGTCGACATACAATAAATACCAGTCATCATGGCTATTTTTGATAGGTCGCATGCAAAACTGCTTTAAGTCGTTAACGTCAAGACGAATGTTGGTATAGCCTCTTTGCATTTTATACTGCTGCAACTGCAAATATAGCCAATCAAAATTAAAGAAAGGCATCACACTTGGTGAGATTTCTTGCTCTTGACGCTTGTCCTTTAGATCATCGTTACGCTTACGTTTATCAGTATGGTAAGCCTCGAGTCTTGGATATAAATCTAAAGTGACAAATGGCTTTTTAGTCTTACCTTGATACTGCTTGGGTATTTCGAATAAAGACAATTTAAACTGCGCCTTAAAGCCGTTAGGTTGGTTGTCTTTATAGCCATCTTTCAAAGCCAAAGTTTTGAGCCTGTGTGGCGCATTAATACGATTGGTCTTGAAGTCTAAAGTCACTAGATCTTGGTTAAGAACAATACCTTCATCATTTAGATAGTCACGGAATTTTTCCATGTAATCAGCATGAAGACCAAAGATATTAATCGTCTGTAAAAGATCCAAATACAGATCTTTGTATTCAGCTAAATTGTAGATATTGTGCGGTGTACGCTTGAGTGAGAAGTTTTCACCCTTAAGGCGTACTCCTCGACCGAATAACTGAATAATTTGTGAGCCTTCTCCACTTCCCATATTGAGCAGCCCCATTGTAGACACTCGCCAGCTACTCCAGCCTTCGGTAAATTTGCGTGAACCGATGAGCAAGTTAGTTTCACTGTTATCATTATTTAACGTGTCAAATAAGGTTGGTGAAAACTCATCAGTACGAGCATTTATGAAGTGGCTATCACTTAGCGCCTCACAGTGTTCATAAAGCCCTTTCTCATCACCTACATTGATCACGCCAAAAGGTGTGCTTTCTCCAACCTGTAGGCGTAGCTCACCTTTATTTTGAGTAATACGGACAACGTTTAAACGCTGGTTACTGCTGGTATTAAAAAATAGCCTTAGGATATTTTGGTAGACATCTTCGGCTTTTTTACCATGTAAAGGTGCAAAACGATTAGCAAAGATATTATTACCCTTATTATCAACCAATCGTGATTTATTGGTAATGAAGTCATGAATCCAGTTAATGGTCTCAGGCTTATGACGGCTGTCTAAAAAGTCAGCTAAAAACTTAATGATAGTCAAGATATCTGAGTCATCATCATTAACTTTGTTACCCACAAATACCCATAAGGGGTTTTCTACTTTAAACTGCTTAAAACGACTAACATTATTATGGTACAGATACTGCTGCTGATAAAAGGCTAACAAGCAGGCTGTTAGGTAAAGCTGCTGATTATCTTGGCTTTCGCCTTTTTTCATATTTAAAATATTAACTTCTTTACCGTAGCCATCTTGGTAGAAGTATTTATATGAATAGTCAAACAATATGCTTTTAGCATAGACTTCACGCAAAGCCTCTCGACGTGCTTTTTGCTTTTCTAGCTCATCTAGCTCTAAGGCTTGCTTTTGAGTAGCATTTAGCTTGCTTAATGCCCCTGTATTAAAAAGCATCTTCGCTTTTGACTTTTGCTCCTCTTCTTCCTGTTTGACCACGTTATTTGACTTACTAACTGCCTGGCCAAAGGTAGCAGAGTATTCAAAACTAAAGCCACTTTTGGTAATGGTATCTCGGTAGCTCATCCAAGCGCCTGCACTACTGGTACCTCGATGGCCCTCATCAATTAAGACTAGGTTTTGACCCTCTAGTGACTCTGCAGCTACTGTCTTGTCGCCATCTTTTTCTGCTAGTTTATTTACATCGATGATTTGCACGTATTGCAAAAACTGATTGAGTGAGCGATTTTTCTCAAAAATCATCGCATCAATGCCAGATACCTCAAACTCCTCAAGGTGCTGTGCACTCAAGCCTTCATTTGGGGTTAACAGGATAATCTGATCAATCTTATCTGTGTGACCAGCCTTCTCAATATAATATTGGTACTGCAATATATTGACGTGCATCAGTAGGGTTTTACCACTACCTGTTGCACTCCAGTAAGCTATCTTATTAAGGTCTTCTGCATTATATGGCTGCAAGATTTCACTATCACTTTTGTCTGTGTTATAAGCAGCAACGGCATCATTTAGCTCAATCAACATTTGCTGTTGATGGTTAAAAAAGTGATCCAAATAGTACTCAGTAAATAACAATGATAAATACTGAAAGTATTTCAGATTGAGTTTACTATTATGCTGCTCATTACGAGCTTCTGTGATCTGTTCCCAGTAACATACGATATTTCTATCATAGCGACGTAAGGTACTTTCATCTATGGTATGGCTATTAAATAAAGTCCTTGTTAACTGAGAGAAGAACTTTGTTTGTCCTGCATCATCGCCTTCGTGTTCAATACCTTCATGCTCTGGTGAGTCAAGAAGCTTTTGCATCCCCTCAATTTGTCCGGGATTAAATTTAGACCATAGCCATTGGGCTAAGACGAGCTGTTCATGAAAGTTTATTTTTTTGGGTTTCTTAGCCATAATTTACTCTGCAAACATCAGTTCGAAAAATACTTGCTCAATCGAGCGTACTTTCAATTGTTTTTCAGCACCTTCTGTACTGACCAAATGGGCATTGATGTTGTGATCACCGTTAATGTAAATCTGATCAAATTCGCTATCTAAGGCCTTAATCCGTAGCTTCTTAAGTAAAGCATCAAGCTCTTCATAGCCAATCTTGTCACAGTCACGCCAGAATACAGTCACCTCCTCGCCATTACGTAGGTGGCCGATAACCTGTACAAATCCTTGTTCAAGCTGGTAATCGATGGTATCTACTTTGAGACCAATTAGGTAGTTGAAGGTATCAATAAGGTCAATCGACTGCTCAGTATAAGCACCCGCACTATCAGCTGCGACTTTTAGCTGATAATCAAACGGGTTTCTAAAGCTATTCACATTTAACAGGGAGCCTTGGCTCTCTATATCTAGCATATAATGCATCAAATAGTCATCTTTTTGTTCCGGCGTTAAGTCACCGAACAAGTCTTCTTGCTCTTGAGTACGGATAAGCTCAAGGTTATTTAAGGTGTCTTCATAGCTCTCTAACTTAATAACCTTTACACAGTGGCTGATACCTTGATACGGATTAGCTTCATCCTCTATTTTTTTGGGTAATAATGGCTGACCAGATTTCCATGCATCACTATAAACAACTTTTTGAATACGTGGTTTGAGCACAGTATCAAAGTACTCACCTTGTTCAACTAGTATATACTTACGACTACCCTTGTCTTTACGATTAAGATGCATGACCGCTTGTGCTGTGGTACCGCTACCAGCAAAAAAGTCCATTACTTTGCACTCAGTATTATCAAAAGCACCTAAAACTCCTATACTATCTACAACAGCATAGACGGATTTGGGATAAGAAAAGCTATAAAATTCAAATAGATCTTTTAGAGTCTTAGTCCCATATTCTGTTGCAGAATACTTACTATCTGTCCAGAGAGTTAATGGAGTAGTCCCTGTTGTTTTAGGGCGGTATTTATAATAAACCTGTGGAGTTCCACCCCTAGGTATTCTTGCTAAAAACTGTGAGTAATCTTCCTTGACATGCTCCATACTCCACCGCCAGTTTTTCTCAACTCCCTTATCGTTAATCGGATATATTACACTCTCTTTATTAACTGGCTCTTCTTCAACATCCCATGCACGCTGACTCTCTTTCCATGCCATTCTAGGAACACGTATCTTACCTGTTTCGATATTTGCATAAATTGGATAAAATTGTTTTTCGCCATCTTTCCTATCAGAGTTCGAACCCTCTCTTCTTAAGTTTCTATACTCGAAGATACCTGCACTATCTTTTTCATTAAAACGCGCTAACTGCTCTTTTGTTCTTGCAATTCTATTAATCGATGATTCATTGCTATTTCCATAGAAGAATGCATATTCATGTGTTAAAGCAAACCCCCGTTCTGAAGGCCTCCCAGATGGATTACTTCTAATTGGCACGATTCCTGCCTGATTATCTTTTCCAAATATATCATCTAATAGTAGACCCAAATTATTAGCTTCCAAGTCATCTATTGTTACACAAATATTTGCATTTAAAGTCATCAAGATCTGAGAATATAGAAGCCTGCAGTCAAGCAAGCTAAGCCAAGAACTATGCTTATAGCTATTTTTATATATAATTTCTGATGCAGAAGTGTTGTAAGGCGGATCAATATAAATACACTCAATGTTTTGTTTATATTTTCGCTGTAATAAGTTTAAAGCCTGAAAGTTATCACTATTAATAATTAGCCCATCAGTCTGCTCATCAAGATCATTAATTGTGTTAAGAAGTTTTGCCTTAAAACTAGTATCAAACAAGCTAGTATCTACCATTAGGTAAGGATGCGACTTCAAATAAGCAGCCTTCCCCCAATCTGAAACGAAGTCACCTTCTACTTTAAGTCCTAAATCCTCCCACTGCTGCCACTGCTCAGGATTACTGGCTATTTCGTCATATAAGTCTTCATCGACACGATCCAAAGTAATGCAGTAATGACTAGATACAACAAATTTCTTCTTCAGCCATAGTTTCTTCTGGAAGTTTTCAAGCGATGCCAAGAAATCAATCAACTTCTGACCAATTTTGCGCAAGCACTTGATCATCGCCAGCTTCTTCTCAATCTCTACAAAGCTCGAGCTATTCACCACATCATCAAGGTGCATCACTTCATTTTTGATATAAAAATCAAGCTCGTTACTTAAGAATTTACCCAAATCTTTATGGATAAAGTAGTCAGCTGTATTCTTTTGGGTATAAGTATCTAGGTGCTTAAGTAGTAAGTCACGGTTAGGGTTCTTCTCTGTTGGCGCAGGATGAGTCATCAGCTTAGCCCACTGTGAGCTCACTGTACTACTGTCTAAGATAGCGTTATGCGCCTCGACATTCAGCTTATCCTGGTTAGCTTTACTGTCCATAACCGCATACTCAAACCAGATGGTCATCTCTTTGCCATCTGAGCTAAGCTCAAGAGGATGTACTGTTTCCTCGTATTCCTCGCCCTCTTCATCTATACGAGTGATTTTTTTTGGTTTTGATAAAATGATAAAGCGACGATTTTTATCATTGTCTTTTTGATTGTCTTTAGCAGTATCTGCCGATAACAAACGAAATAGAACTGTTTTATCAGACTCACCGATCGAATTAAACCGTATGCGGTAATTGCTGAACATCTCACCAGACTTTGTATAGTACTGGTCTTTATTGGCCCAGTGTAGCATCACCTCTTCGCCAGCGTATGGGATAGCATACGTATCACCTTTATAGCGACGCTGACTGATGAAGTCTCCTTCATCGTAATAGCGACTAAAGAAAGTATATAAGTGACTGTACACCTGAGTCTCATCAAAAGCATTGCCTGACTGCTCAAGAAGCGCTATATAGCGCTGACCCAGTGAGCTTTCGATAGCATCTTCATCAACCAATTTTCCTGCATCATCAAAGGCTCGCTTACCAAACTCTTCTTTTAGCTCATGAGCTATACTCTCAAGCTGACTATCTTGTACGTCACTTTTGGCTTGTGTCAGATAGCTTTCAACTTTTTGCTTCAGACGATTGTCTAAATAATCAGCAATCTCTTTACGGCGGGCATTCAAAATACGATAAATACCAAAATCCAGATCAGGTCGATCTATTTGAAATATATTCTTAAGTTTTTGATTTAGATTGGCATACTGACTCATGAAACGTCCTTTAAATAAGGTTCTTGTAATAAACAACTTGGCAAATAATAGTTAACCGGCTAATTTAACATATTAGCCGGTTAATAAATAGAGATCCAAAAGGCTTTGCCATGACTTTTTAGTGGCTTAAGTTAGTTGCCAACGTATTCTATAAAGCACTTCAAAGTGGCTTTTTTTGTGCATCATATTTTCTAAATTCTCAATTAAGGCATCACGTCTTTCTTCAATCTCATCTTCAACATTGAAGATATTCTGGCGTAGCTTTCGCTGTTCACGTTCTGCTTTCTTCAACGCTTCTTGTTTTGATTTTTGCTCTTCAATCGTTTCCGCCTGACGTGCCTCACGTTTTAAGCTCTTAATCTTAAGTTTGATATCATCAAGAGCAGATTCCGCAGACATCATTTGATCTTCTGCCCAGTCTTCAATCTTATCTTGCTCGCGTTTAAAGAATACCTGATTATCCTCTAAGGCCTTACTCAGCTGATTTTTGTGTTGTAAATCTAGCATACTTTCAAATAAGTCAGATGGCTTAGTAGATATATCTTCCTTCTGCGTATGCCCAGCTAAACGTAACATTCTTGAGCATATATCTGCATCGAGTACCTGCTTGCTGTCAGTCACCCCTGTTAATATGACATGCTCTTCTTTTGCAAACGAATCTAATGATAAAATACTAACCGCTAGCCAGCCAGATTGCCCACTCAAGGACTCAAGGCTAGAGACTTTCTTTGAATAATTAGAGTAGTCAAAAACAACCTCGGCATTGTTTGTTGATAAACTTTTAGCCGTATTAAGTACATACTCTCCTAAAGGATGTGTCAGTCGATAGATGTGAGTATTATCAGGTACTGCCTCACCTTTACGAATCAGTTGATAACTGCCTGGTTTGATACTTAATGTTGGCGGTTTCTCTAGACTAAATCTTAACTGCTTAGGATGGAAAGTGGCATAAGGGGATAAGACGGATCGAGTTATTCTCCAGAAGAAACGGCTTATACGATCCAGCTGTTCTTCAGCTTTTTGCTTATGCATTTTAAGCAACTCATGGATATCTGCATCGAAGTGTTCAAGTAATAGCTCTCGAGTTTGTAGCATCTTTTGGTTAATCTGAGCTTCTAGCTCATCTTGTAGCTTATTAAAGCTTTGTTCAATCTCCTCATTCGTACGACATTTGTCATAAATTTCAAGAATCCGCTTTTCAAAATCTAAACCACTTTCAATAGTACCTAGGATTTCATTAGAGGCACCAAAGACACCATCAAACAACTCAAACTTTTTACTTAACAGCTCCATTACCCTTTGGTCAGCTGCATTACGCTCATTAATAAAGTTAACTACAACAACATCAAAAGCTTGTCCATAACGGTGACAACGACCAATACGCTGCTCTACTCGCTGTGGGTTCCATGGCAGATCATAGTTCACAACCAATGAGCAAAACTGTAAGTTCACCCCTTCTGCAGCAGCTTCTGTAGCAATCATAATTTGAGCTTCCTCTCGGAAGTAATCAATCAATGCCGTACGTTTATCTATAGCCGGAGATCCCGTGACTCTATCACTGCCATAGTGTTTGGTTAGCCATTTTTGATATATGCCTGTATTAACTGAGCTGTTATTACTGCCATTAAAGGCCACTACCTTGCCTGCAAAACCATAGGATTCTAAAAACTCTAACAGGTATTGCTGCGTACGACGAGACTCAGTAAATATCACAGCTTTTTGAGGCGCACCCATTTCTAACATACGGGCAAACCCACGATCTAATGCAGTTAGTAGTGCGTAAGACTTCTCATCTTCGTTAATTTTATTCGCTAACTGTAAGTATTGATCAACTTCTGCTATTTCAGCTTTTAATAGATCAGAGTCGACACCTTGCGCCTCCTCTGCTGCTTCATACTCTAAGTCTTCTAATAACTCCTCATCAATATCTTCCTCTAATATGAAATGGTCAATCCAATCTTTATCAATAGTTTGAGTATCAAGAAGTGCTTGTAGACGAGATCTAATAGATTGAAGTGTTGCAATAACTGCAGATGTAGAGGATGCCAAAAGCTTACGCAGTACGATACTAATTAAATGCCTTTGTTGCTTAGGGAATGCATAACTAAAATCACGTTGCAAATAACTATTAATTAGATCATATAATCTTTGTTCATTTTCACTAGGTGTAAAAGGCACCGTTAATGCGTGCCTTTCGGTATAAGGGATATACTCTAAAACATCTTTTCTAAGAGTACGATGTACAAACTGATCTAAACGTCGCTTCAGCCCTTTAAGATTATCTTGATTGACGTATTGACGACGGAATGCTTTATCGTCACCGAATAGGTGCTCATCAATGACCGTACTTAGTCCATATAACTCCATCAACGAGTTTTGTAGTGGCGTCGCTGTTAGTAATAGCTTATTACGCCCTGCTAAAGATTTCTTTAGACTATTGCCTGTCTTGTTGCTGGCTCGATGTGCATTACGCAATCTGTGCGCCTCATCGATAACTACCATATCCCATGGTATTTTGGCTAGCTCATGCTCCATACGAGAGGCAAAAGGATATGAAATAATATTGATTTTTTTGTTCTCAAATGGATTGTATACCCCGTCTTTACGTAGTTTACGCCAAGTAGTTAAGTCTAAAACTTGCACTGGTAAATTAAACTTATCTTGCAGCTCTAACGCCCACTGTTTACGTAAAGAAGCAGGGCAGATAATTAATAGGTCTCTTCTATACTCAGCCCAGTACTGACAGAGAACCAATGCTGCCTCAATAGTCTTACCAAGACCAACCTCATCTGCCAAAACCACACCTCGGCTTAAAGGATTGCTCAGCGCAAAAAGTGCCGCTTCAATCTGATGCGGGTTTACGTCTACCTGCGCATCAAACAGTGACTGTGCTATCCGAGCTTCATCTGAGCTACTACGCTGCTTAGTGATTTCCCAAGCAAAATACTTAAGTTGGTGATTGGTTATATTATTCATAATTATATTGGTAACTTATTATCAAAGGTATTTCTCTTTTAAATAGTAACAACAACCTAGTGATTAATCTATAAACCCACCTTCATATTGCGGTTTAATTATTATAGTATCTTTATGAGACATTCATTAATCTACATAGTTTAACTCCAAGATTATGACAGCTGACATTAACGAAAAAGATGAATTTAAACCATCTAGAACACAAATAAATCGATGGAAAAGCTTTTGTACAAAAGCTAGAAAGCAATACGATGATGCATTTGATTATATTGCTTTCATACCTGATGAGATCGAAGACTCAGTTATCATCTACTGCAAAAAGCATGATAGAAAGTTTATAAAACACCTATCTAGCCACTTAAAACCTTTTCATTTATCAAGCCCTGGGTGCAGGCTGTGTGATAAAGAAAAAACCCATGCTGATTTTGTGGCTAAAGCTCAAGCAGTTCATGGCAAAAAATATAATTATGATAAAGTTGATTACATCACGAGTCGTACACCTGTCATCATTACTTGTGATAAACATGGAGACTTTACAAGAACACCGGAATCACATTACAAAGGTAGTAGTTGCCCTATATGCACCGGTGTGACTGGTGGATGGACACGTGATAATTTTCAAGCATTTTGCGATACCAATAGTAATGGTAATGCCTTGTTATACATCATTGAGTGTTTTAAAGACCAGGAGTCTTTTTATAAGGTGGGTATTACATCGAAAAGTATAAAACACAGATTTCAAAAGAAAATGCCATATAGATATCGAGAGTTATATGTTGAACCGCCCCGACTTTATCGGAGAGTGGATTGCTTGAGTCAGGCAGCTTTGTCTGACTCACTAAGACTATCATAGTATCGTCTCTCAAACTCAAAAGGCGACACATAACCAATCGTACTATGTAAACGTGTTTTATTAAACCAATCAACCCATTCAAGGGTTGCTAATTCAACATCACTCACACCTTGCCACTGCTGTTGTAGATACTCGATCACCTCAGACTTATACAGTCCATTAACCGTTTCAGCTAATGCATTATCGTATGAATCACCTGTCGTACCAACAGATGCAATGACACCAGAATCAGCCATCTTATCCGTATAGCGAATGGATAAATACTGAACACCTCTGTCACTGTGGTGTATCACATCTTTAGGATGATTTCTGTCTGCAATAGCTTGATTTAACGCTGCCATCACCATATCGGTGTTCATACGATGAGATACTTTCCAACCAACAATACAGCGGGCAAACACATCTATAATAAACGCAGTATAGACCCAACCACTCAACGTTTTAACGTAGGTAAAGTCAGCAACCCATAGCTGGTTCGGTCTATGTGCGCTGAAATTACGATTAACTAAATCATCAGCACGCTGTTGGTCATCACGAGACTTAGTGGTTATCTTACCTTTAC
>NZ_JAGLBC010000080.1 GCF_018260395.1 Psychrobacter sp. | reverse complement strand
ACTGGTCGTACATAATACTTTTAATGGACTTAATACAATATTATTATCAATCTACTGTTTAAAGACCTAATACTGCTCTTGGATCAACTGGGGTTCCGTTTTCACGAACCTGAAACTGTAATCCTACCATTGTAGTTTGGCCAGAGCTTCCCATGGTTGCAATGCGCTGTCCTGCTTGAACCTGATCACCTTCCTGAACCAATAATTGATTATTATGCGCGTAAACTGTGATATATCGGTCATCATGGCGAATCATAATTAAATTCCCATATTCAGGCAAACCATTGCCAGCATACAATACTACGCCCGCCTTACTAGCCACAATAGGATCTCCCAATTTACCACTAAACCACATGCCCATGTCTCCTGCATTGGCATTGAAGTTTTTAACCACTGGATTAGAAGTAGGATAACCAAAGCCTTTAGTAGATGTTGCCGTTGGCAAAGTATTAACCGGTACAGAAGGTGTAGTCTGTACGGGAGGGTTCCAAGGTCTGGTATTAGTAGGAGCATTTGCCGTAACATTTCCGCCCTCCCAAAGCTTTAACCACTGCCCAGAATAGATAGTATATTGACTATCCAAACGGTTTAACGCACCAATTTGTCGATAATTTAAACCATATCGTAAGGCTATATGACTAACTGTATCCCCTGATTTAACTTGGTAATAATTTGGAACACCGCGAGCATTAACTTGAACTACAGGTCCAGTGGTTTGATAAGTAGGCTTAGTAGCACAGCCTGAAAGCATTAATACGCCACTCAATGCGGCAAATGCCAATCCTTTGAATTTATATAATGATTTAGATTCAAGGACCTGATTTATGCGAATCTTTTTTTGTGTTTCTGGCATTAATATATCGAACATGCGTGTCTCCTTAAAACAATAACGATAAAATTTTAATTAACATTTAACCATAGTAATAATAAGCTTCAGCTATAGCTGTATCAATAAGTTGATAACCGATAAATGAGTATCCTAAAGGCTTAGCAACTTATGTCAATATACAGGCAACTGTTATAACGATTCTTTACATAGCATACAGGCTTGGTTAGGGTATCAGTTTTTAAAGCTGTTAAAATATAATTTATCAACCAATTAGTTATTTATGCACTAGCCTTTAACAGCTGTCTATAACCTTTGTTCCTTTGCTACTTAAAATACCTTATCACTAGTTACGATGATAATGATGATGAAATACATTATGATAAATTTATTAAGTCACTTATTCAGTGATTGTTTAACAAGTACCATGAAACAGTCCCAATTTAGATCTAGTCACTTGCTTGGAAACTCAACTCGGCGCCTTGTATTTTCAACACTTATTGGGTCTGCAACTTTACTAGGCTCATCTTTAGTATTTGCAGCGCAAACAACTATGCCAGTTGATCTATCCCGTTCATCAGCTACCAAGCATGAGATAGCTGTATTGCAAGTATTGTCCGAGATTTGTCCACCCATGTTAAACCGTCAACAAAGGTATAATTTTAAAAAGACCTATAATCAACAGTTAAAACAAATGTTACCCGAAATAGACAACCCTAAGGCGGCTATCCGCTATTTGTCTACTCAACAAGACTATAAAACCATTTTATCAAGCATTCGTAATTGGACTTTAAGTTACTCTCATGATGATAACTTAGCTTTATGTACTGATCTTGCAAATACTGACCTTTAATGGCTATTTTTTTAGTAATGAATGCGTTTAATAGTGACAGATATATATTAATTGATGAGAAATTACAGGTCGATACTTCAAATTCGACCTTTTTTTATAGCTAAAGATTTTTATTTCAAAAGTTTCTTTAAAAGTATTTTTTTAAAAAATGCAAGTTGGTAAACTTATTGCTTATAAAGTTATAGTCTTAAAATAGGCATTAAAACTAAACTCATTTAATTTAAAGTCTATTTGTACAATTATTTGTTTAACCCATTTGAGCAATTTGTTAATATACTGTCTCGTTTGGCCCCTCTGTCAATAGTTCCTATTCATAGTTAAGGGTAGACCTTACGCTTTTAACTTTTGTTATATGATACTAAAAACGTTATTTGGTACTGATAACGCAACATAGTACTAATAACTAAGTAACCCTTTTCCTTCCATTTAGATTGATTCGGATGTCATCAATACATAAATCTCGTCAATAACCGCCTCGGTTGCCCAATTGGCCCCAATTGGCTTAGTTAAGTGATTCACTAAAAATAACCGTGCATATAGACATTTTAAAAGTTGATGTAGTCTTGAATAAACTATGACCAATTACGGTGTCTTAGATATGACTGCTCCTGCAAACAAGCTATTACCTTCACTATTAGATAAAAATAATTCTATAAACCCGTTATCTATTATTAAATCTTTCGTTTTAGGTTCTTCCATCTTAGCTGTCTCATCTGCCAGTTTTGCAGCTCCTGTGCCTCCTCCTGAGATGGATAACACAGCCTATATCTTAATGGACTACGATACCGGCACTATTTTAGCTGAAAAAAATGCAGACCAACCGCTTCCACCAGCCTCATTGACCAAAATGATGACCAGTCATATCATTGAGAATAAATTGATGTCTGGGGAAATAAAAGAAACTGATCCTGTTTTAATGAGCGAAAAAGCGTGGTGTCGTGGTTCAAGCGAAGAATCTTGTATGTATGTGCCCGTAAATAAAACGGCCACTGTTATCGACATGCTACGCGGTATTATTATTCAGTCGGGTAACGATGCATCTATAGCGATGGCTGAACATATTGCTGGTAGTGAGCAAGCATTCGCTGAGTTAATGAACGCCGAAGCCAAAAAGCTTGGTATGAAAAACACTCATTTCGTTAATGCTACAGGTATGCCAGACGAAGGTCACCGCTCCTCTGCTCGTGACTTAGCTATTCTAGCGCGCGCGATCATCAAGCAAGGCGGCGACTACTATAAAATTTACTCTGAAAAAGAGTTCACGTATAACAATATCACTCAGGGTAACCGTAATGCTTTATTACGCACAGATAACACAGTAGATGGTCTTAAAACTGGCCATACTAGCAACGCAGGCTACTGTTTAGCAGCTTCAAGCTTACGTAATAACATGCGCCTTATATCAGTAATTATGGGTAGTAAGAGCATGCAACAACGTGCTGATCAGTCACGTGAATTATTAAACTGGGGCTTTGGACACTTTGATACTAAAGTTGTTGCGCCAACCAATCAATTTGTGCAGGATGTACCTGTATATTTTGGTGAACAAGACTCAGTTAAAGCAGCCACAGGTGAAGCATTAAAAGTTTTGACGTCCAAAACACAATCCAGCAAAATTAGCACTGTGGTCAATATATCTGATAATGTTCAAGCCCCTATTGCTAAGGGCCAAGAAATCGGCCGTATGATGGCAGTGATCGATGGCAAATCAGTGGCTTCTGTGCCTATCGTGGCAACTGAAGCAGTCGAAAAATCAGGTATTTTTAAGCGCGCTTGGCAACATATTGCTAAATTCTTTGTCAACTTATTTTAAGTTCAAGTTTAAAAAGCAATAGGTTTTAAAGTACTGGATTATAAGCCTTGCCAACGAGAATTGGCTGATAGTATTGTTCCTTTTATCTAACCAATGCAAAGCAAATCAGATATAGTCTATAATAAAATCAAAGAGGGGCTGCCATTGACAGCCCCTCTTTTTGATCTAAATATTCGCATTTAGTATATTTAACGTTTGTGTGACCCTTTTTTATATTTCATATCACGGCGCTTTTGACGAGCCTCTGTTACGCCAGGTCTTAGCTTATTAGAAGAGGTGGTTTTTTTACCAGAGTAAGGGTTGGTGTTTAATTTAAACTCAACTCTCAATGGCGTCCCTTCTAGTTTAAATACTTTTCGAAACTCATTTTCAAGATAGCGCTGATAGCTTTTTGGCAATGAGCCGGTTTGGTTACCATGTATCACAATAATAGGTGGATTATGACCGCCAAGATGGGCGTAACGTAGCTTGATACGACGACCTCCTGACATTGGAGGTGGGTTAGCTGCTACAGCATCTTCTAATATCTGCGTCAAGCGGTTGGTAGATACTTTGAACATCGAAGACTCATAAGCCTTATGAATCGACGGGTATAAATTACCCACATTGGTACCATGTAACGCCGAAATAAAGTGTATTTTTACATAAGGGATAAAGTTAAAGCGACGTTCAAGCTCAAAACGTACCAAGTCCTTTTGATCATCCGACAATCCGTCCCACTTATTGATAGCTACTACTATAGCTCGGCCTGCATCAAGGGCATAGCCCAACATATGCAAATCTTGATCAACAAGACCCTCTTGAGCGTCAATCACTGCTATAACCACATTAGAGTCTTTAATGGCTTGCAAAGTCTTGATAACCGAGAACTTCTCGACTTTTTCATCGATACGACCGCGTCGGCGTACCCCTGCGGTATCAATCAAAACGTAGCTTTTACCATTACGCTCATATGGTATATAAATGCTGTCACGAGTTGTACCTGGCATGTCATAGACAACTACTCTATCTTCACCTAACATACGATTAACTAGCGTAGATTTGCCGACATTAGGGCGTCCAATAATAGCAAGCTTTAAACCGTCTTGAGAGTCTTCTTCTACATCCTCAGGCATTTCAGCAGTCAGATCATCTAATAAGTTACCTATCCCACGACCATGGCTAGCCGTCATCGGGTATGGTTCGCCCAGACCAAGTGCATAGAATTCAGCAGGAGCAGCATCATGCACCCCATCAATTTTATTGGCCACTAAATAGACAGGCTTACCTAACGTATGTAGCATCTTGCCGATTTCAGCATCTGCACCAATCAAGCCGGCGCGCGCATCTACCACAAATACAATAACATCTGCTTCATGAATGGCTGTATGCGACTGGGCTGACATATAGTCATCAATCCCGCCACGCCCGTCATCTGCTTCACCAATACCACCAGTATCGATGACCACAAAGGACTTGTTGTTATAGGTGGCATCACCATACTGTCTGTCGCGGGTGAGTCCGGACAAATCAGCAACTAGTGCCTGACGCGTTTTGGTCATTTGGTTGAATATTGTCGATTTACCCACATTAGGGCGACCTATTAAGGCGACGACAGGTTTTATGGACATTTTTTTATCTCACTTGGTTTTACAAGGCGTTAATGATTGATAATGAAATCAGAGTGCTTTATAGTCAATTATATTGAAGGATTAGCATTTGTTTTGGCAATTGTTTGGGCAATGTTAAAATCAGTCATTGTTAGATATTAGCTATTGAAACAAAGGCTTATCAGTTAAAACAGATTAACTATACAGTTGAGTTATCTAAGTTTAATACATAAAACAATTTAAATATAATTATGGATCGTGATAACTTCAGGTTTTAATATTTAGCTCTAAATGAGAGCTATAAAAATTTACCTTAAACCTAGTTTTTTAATTTATCTAAGTTTTTTAATTTATCTAGATTTTTAACTTATAAAGTATTTACTACAAGTATGTTTTTAACTTTTTGGTTTCAAACCAATTGTCTTTGGCCATTCTCTATCACCAACTATCGCCAATTAACATACAGATGAATAGGCGAAGAAGCTGAATATGTATATAAATAGGCGCAAAATCAAAGCAATAAAAAATTTTGTATAACAATTAGACACTATTTCTGTTAGATTGCCCAGTTATGATAACATGGATTTAACTCTCTTAATAATGAACCTATATCAATTATGTCAAGACGCTCTGCACCTTTTGTCGCTTCTAAAACTATAATTAAAGATCCTACTTCAAAAGAGGGTAAATCGCTTGCAATTGAATTATTTTCGACTTTGCAGGCGGATATTGCGTCTTTTCGAGATGACCAGTTTCCGCCAGACATCTTATCGCAAATAAGAGACATGCCTATCTATCAAGGTAATAGAGATGAAGTCGCTGCCTATCATAAGCGTTGGCAACCTTTGATTGATCGAGCTTTACAATTTTATCCTGCTGCTTACTTGCCACCCGATAACTTACCGCTTCCAGCCAGCCTTGAAATACCGCAATTTATTTATCACGTTCAACGCTTACATTTAACCAAAACGCGGGCAAAAGAGTCGATAAACTTTGGATCGGTTGGGGCTTTAATTGAAAAATGTGGTGAGTTTACAGACTCTGAGTACTTACGTCTAGAAAGAGCGTTAGAACATGATGAAACCGCGCGTATAGTTGCACATCGAGAATTTATTGATTTGCGGGCTTATGTTTTTTGTAAGAACGACAAAGGTGAACTGTTAGATCCGGAGCGTATTAGATTTTATCGCACTGGTCTTATTGTACATGCTCTGCCTGACTTTAAGATCTTTGATAGTCGACAAAAACCGCGCAAGCATCGCAATGATGCGTATAGCAATCCGTTGGCAAATAACGGTGTTTGGAAAGTTTATAAAAAAAGATGACCCTAAACAGACAACTATAAACATATAATCAAAAATAAGAGTGAAAAACGAACTAAACCGTAAACCAACCAAATACTGTACAACAATCAAATACTGTAAAACAATCAAATAGCATTCAGCAAAAGCATAATCCCGTTAAAGCTTTTATTCATAAATTCATGCCCGTACACTCTAAAAGGACAGTACATGCTCGCCGCTTCCCTCGTTCAGCCTAACCTAATGCTTCAAGTAACCATATTTTTAGGTGCGGCTTTGTTGTTGGTACCGTTAGGCAAGCGATTCAATATTTCTACGGTTTTAGGCTATTTGGTTACAGGCTTACTTCTTGGACCGAGTGTATTAGATGTGGCAGGTGATGCCGAAAGCTTAATGCACTTTTCAGAATTCGGTGTGGTAATGCTATTGTTCGTGATTGGTCTTGAGTTACAACCTTCTAGACTTTGGGCTTTACGTCATTCCATTTTTGTATTTGGAGGCTTGCAAGTTGGTGTGACTGGCATATTATTAATGGGACTTTTGGTTCTGTTTACCTCTTTGAGACTGGATTCAGCCTTTATTGTTGGCTTTGGTTTGGCTCTATCCTCTACTGCATTTGTACTTCAAGTTCTAACCGAAAAAGAGCAATTATCGAGCACCCACGGACGTGAAGCCTTTACAATCTTACTATTTCAAGATATTGCAGTTATTCCACTTTTAGCTGCCATTCCATTTTTATCAGGCGTCCGCGAGCAAACCTATGATCTTATATATTTTGCCAAAGTCGTGGCGGTATTCGGTGGGCTGTTTGTACTGAGCCGCTACGTGATTCGACCCTTCTTTAAATTTGTGGCCATGAGTGGTGCCAATGAACTTCTCACTGCTGTGGCTTTATTTATTGTGATGGGCGTGTCAATATTAATGGGTCAAATAGGTTTATCCATGGCGCTTGGAGCTTTTTTAACAGGCGTTCTATTAGCAGATTCTGAATATCGTCATGAGTTAGAAGCCAGTATTGAGCCATTTAAAGGGTTGCTATTGGGTCTGTTCTTTATGTCAGTGGGCATGTTAACCGATGTAAGTCTAATCTTAGCACACCCTATATTAATTATTGGTGCTGCCATAGCTTTAATGCTTATAAAATTTGGGGCAATTACGGTTATAGCGCGTCTGTTAGGCAATCGTATGCCGACCAGTATTCGCTTAGGGGTTACCTTAGCGCAAGGGGGTGAGTTTGCATTTGTATTGTTTAGTGCTGCTGCCAATCAAAATGTGCTGCGCGCTGATCATGCCAATATACTGACTTTGATAGTGACTATCTCAATGGCGCTGACGCCTATTGGATTTATGTTATTGGATAAATTTGGTGAACCAAGATTTGCCAAAGCCCAGCCTGACCGTGAGTATGACACCATTCCAGATCATGAACATCCTGTTATTATCGCTGGATTTGGACGTGTGGGTCAAATTATCGGCCGGGTGTTACGTATGCATAATATTGAATTTACTGCCATTGAAAGCTCAGCTAACCAAGTGGATTTCGTTCGTAAGTTTGGTAACCAAGTCTATTATGGCAACCCCCAAAATCCCCAAATTTTACGTACGGCTGGAATCAACAAAGCCCGTATTTTTATTATCGCCATTGACGATATTGAGCGTTCTGTAGCCACTGCACATTATCTGCACTATCATTATCCACATATAAAAGTTTTGGCGCGTGCACGTAATCGTACCCATTACTATCGCTTAAGAGAGGTGGGAGTCACCCACATTTGGCGAGAGACTTATTTATCCTCATTAGATATGTCCCGCGAGTCCTTGGAGCTGCTTGGTATTTCTCCAGAAAAAGCACGCGAGACGATCACCGCGTTCCGAGATTACGATGACAAGTTACTTGAACAGCAACAAGCCATTTATAAAGATGAAGCAAAACTAATTGAATCCGTCCAAGCTTCGTTAACGGAGCTTGAGAGTTTATTTGACTCTGACCACAGTGAAGGCAAGAAGCTTGATCTTGAAGAGATTGAAACGGCTGTTGGTATCTCTAAGCATCACTGATAGTTAACCAGCAATATTTGATGAGAGATACCTAATAAGGATTCGTTAACACTCATATAATTACAATTAATTTAGATAGCTTAGCACTTAATTGATACGTTTTATCAAATTATAATTTTTCAAAATTTACTTTTTCAAACTATAAATGGTATTAAAGCACCTGTATCAACTGCTTGAACAAACCGGTGGTTTACGTTTTTCATTAAAGGATGTCACACATTGCCAGTGCTGCTGCTTTTGACTAGAAGGGCGATACATGATATAAGTTTGCCCGTTTAAGTTTCGATTAGGGAAGGGAATGTTTTGTAAGGTAGCAATTAGCACACAGGTGCTCGCCTTATTGCCTAATGCAGGTGTCTTTTGTTTTACCTCAAATGCTAAGTTATTTACTTTAGCCTGTGGCTTATAATCTACCGGGCATTTACCAGATGCCTGATAGCGCTTTTCAATGTCACTGGTTGCTATTCTAGTTTCGATAAAAGTGTCTTGAATAATGCCATTTTCTTTCGGCGTAGCATACAAGGGTAAAAACTGATTTTGAATAACGGTTATCAAAAAAACAAAAATAGCGAAGGCAGCCCCAAGCCCAACTAGACTAGTGCCTCCTTCTTTAGTGAGATGTGATTTTTGTTGTTCAGGCTCTTTAGGATAATCTATCAACACATCGGCAATTTCACGACGAGCCATACGATAATAATATGCATCTGCCCACCTTGCCACCATTACCGACCAAAACAGCCAAATAATACCTGCAATAGCAATACGTACGGCCATCTGCCAGCCATTAGGGATGTAACCCATAAAGGCATATTCAAAAGCCACTAAAATTATAGTCACGTTCAGTTGTATAAATGACCATCCTGCCACCGTATAAACGATACAATCTAAATAACGTTTTCGGAATAACAGCCAACCAAAAGTGGCAAAAAAAGCTGCCCAGTTCCATTTAGCCGATAGATAGCCCTGTTTATCAAATTCAGCAAAACGCTTTAAATAGTAAGCTTGTGAGCGATTGCCAATAAACCATTTATCCAGCTGCATGCGCTTATCCGCAGTTATCTGCTCTTGATAAAATGGCGGTGGCGAAGTTTCTTCAATAAACAACATACAAGCTAAACCTTTTCTGACTCGTCAAAGATCTTTTAGAAAGTAACTTTGACGGTTTTCGCATCGTTTTATGGGTAGATTAACGCTATAATACGCCAAAATTAATTCATTTTTTAGCATTATGGCAATGGTATTTTTTATTTGTCGGTATTTACCAGCTTTAGTAATAGCTTAATTCGGATTAATGGCTACGGCTATTTGATTTTTATTGGCTGATTTTTTAATAAGCTAGCTAATGCACTGGTTTAATGGTCGACAATAAGCCAATTTGATACACCCTTTAAATTTTATTTGATTACGCCTATAGTGGACGGTCTTTTTAATATGAGTGCTGATAATACCCTAAATAACACTTCAAAGAACAGCATTAACAGTCTTAAATCTGATACCCTTAATGTCTTAAAAGAAGCACCTTCCGAGCATAGTCATGAAGTTCCTGACGCTGATGCTGTCTTCCCTCGTCAAATCAACACTTTTATGAAAAGACGTACCCATGTCAGTAAACATGCCGAACAGGCATTAACCGATTCTACTTATGCGCAGTATATTGTTAATAGTACTGATGATAAAGGACAAGCTATTTCAACGGACTTTAAAGATATTACTGATTTACGTGCTTTGTTTTCTGACACGGATAAAACACCTAATGGTCCAGACGCCCCTCTGACATTTGAGATTGGGTTCGGTATGGGGGGATCGCTCATTGAAATGGCCAAAGCGGATCCTGATCGAAACTTTGTAGGTATAGAAGTTCATGAACCTGGTATTGGTAAATGTGCCTTTATGGCAGGTGAAGAAAATTTGACCAACTTAAAAATTATTGATGGTGATGCTATTGGTTTAATGCAACAGCTGCCCGAGAACCATATTGACCGTGTTCAATTATACTTCCCAGATCCTTGGCAAAAAAAACGTCACTACAAGCGTCGCTTTGTGAGTCCTAAGCGCATGCAAATTGTCACAAAGGTACTAAAAACTGGGGGCTGGTTTCATACTGCAACCGATTGGGAACACTATGCCTTTTGGATGCTAGAAGTTTTGGATCACTTTGAAGGTTTAACCAATACCGCGGGTAAGGGTAATTTCACCCCTCGTCCCGCGTTTCGCCCTTTGACCAAGTTTGAGAAAAGAGGTATAGATAGAGGTCACGGTGTTTGGGATTTAATCTATAGTAAAAATTAATACTTCTTATTGAGGTCGCATTATTAAATTTTTGATGCATTTTGCTAAAGTTATTTATTGTTTGCCATGTGGAACATATCTTTAATCAAAGCCAAAACTATCTTATAAATTATCATTATATGTTTTTTTTATATAAATTAATTTAATACCTATGAAAATTATTACAATATTATGTCAGTATTTCTATGATCTTGTTTTAGTTAAACCTATATTTATCAAGGGTATTAGAAGTTTTCCCCATTACCTGTGGATAACTATGTGGATAAGGAGCTACTTGACAAGTTATACCCTAGCTACATTAGGGCATTGAATAAAATTGCTCATTTTTTATACAATTATTTTATTTATTTAAATCAATGTTTGCAAGCTATGTTAATTATATCTATATAAATAAAAAAATTTATATGTCAACAAAATAAGTTTTTAACCTTGTTTCACAACCTGACTCAAGAGTTTCAAAAATACTGTGGATAACTTATAAATTGAAACCTTTGCACGAACCATCAACCATAGGTCAAAACTGATAAACTATATAAA
>NZ_JAGLBC010000079.1 GCF_018260395.1 Psychrobacter sp. | reverse complement strand
AGGCTATAAATATAAAAAAATCTCATTTATATCTAATTATTTTAGATAAATGAGATTTTTTTTGTTTGTGACTTGGTTAAAGAATTAATTTTAGTAAAAGCAGATAATAAATTATAAGTAGATACCCAAAATAAAGGTCGCTATATTTGCGACCCTCATCTTTATTTGTTAGTAATGAAATTTATCACTAATAATCAATTATTCAAAACATAAATTTTATTACTAGTCGCTATAACGGCTTAAGTTAGATAGCTTAGGATTTGCATTAGGATTACGACGAAGCAACAGTGCCATACGACCAATGCTATGAATAAGCTGAGCGCCAATTTTGGCAGCTAAGTCATCACTAAAAGCTTCACGCTCTTCTTTAGTGCCTGGTGGGGTTTTAATCTTAATAAGTTCATGATCGTTTAAAGCACGTTCTAACTCTTCAACCACTGAATCAGTTAAACCCTTGTTGCCGATGGTCACAACTGGCTTTAATTCATGACCTATACCTTTTAGACGACGCAGTTCAGTGTTGTCTAATGCAAGGTGTTTATTATATGCAGTATTCATAATGTCTCAGTATTAATTATTAGGCCTAACTTATCCAGCCTTGAAAAGAAAATTTGGATAGAGTGAAGAAATCACTGCATCGAAGCAAAAGCTTTAAATTTAAGTTATTTAGTCCATCAGTTTCTATAGATCACAACACTTCTCTTAAATTTGTTCACTTTCAGTGGGGCATTATAAAGAATATTGTCAAGGTTTGCATGATGAGTTTGTAATGTACAAAAGGTTTAAACTTGCTATTTAAGATGTGCAATAACGTCTTGCCACCTATAAGATTAATAATATAAATCATGTTAAAATTGCTTTATTCAATATTTTGGTTTTTCTAAATATACAGTGAGGATATTTTGGCAACCCGTATTACAAATAAGACATTGTCTAAGAGTAGTAAAGCTTGGATGAAAGAGCATCTTGATGACCATTATGTACAACTTGCTCAAAAAGATGGCTATCGTGCACGCGCCGCTTATAAACTGCTTGAAATTAATGAAAAGACCAATCTAATTAAAAAAGGAATGACTGTTGTGGACTTGGGCAGTGCGCCTGGGAGTTGGTCTCAAGTGGCAGGAAGATTGGTTGGAGAAAGTGGCATATTAATTGCTTCAGATATCTTACCGATGGATGCTTTAGAAAACGTTACATTTATTCAAGGTGATTTTAGAGAAGAAGAAGTATTCAATAGCCTGATGAGTGAGGTAGGCGATAGTCAAGTAGATGTAGTGTTATCGGATATGGCGCCGAATACATCGGGGCACACAGCAGTAGATCAACCTCGTATGATATACCTATGTGAATTGGCGGTAGATTTTGCACTAAAAGTATTGCCTAATGGAGGGTCGCTAGTGATGAAAGTATTCCAAGGGGAAGGTACTCAGGAGTTACGTCAGCAAATGCAATCTCAGTTCTCAAAAATACGTAGTATTAAACCTGCGGCTTCTCGTCCTCGCTCTAAAGAAGTGTTTTGGATTGCTACAAAATAACTGATGTTGAATTATTCCTTTTAAAAGATTTATTGTTATGAGAATCTAACTGTCAATAAATATAAAACCTTTATTTAGCATCTTCATTGTTATTTTATACTATAAATTTAAATGCAATTTATCAAAGTTAGGTAGATATTAGTCCTATATTCATGACTATCACAGGATTTGTTCGCTGTATTTAGGTATATATCGTAAATTCGACGATTACTACACAAAATATCCTTAGAATTCTTCATTATTATCGGTCTTATGCTTGATAATTTAGTGGAGCGACCTAATAAAGGTAATAATAGAACAATGGTTACGTTATACCGTTTTAATAATGACAAAATATTAATGCATGTATTAAGACGGTGAAGGGCCATAATTGTTTTTTTGTCTCATGCTATAATCTTAGTTTAGACAGAATTTTGAATACATCAATAAGTAAGGGATGGTATAGCTTGTGAGCGACATGGTAAAAAATACCTTATTGTGGCTAGTTGTTATCGGCGTATTAGTGCTGGTATTTAGCAACTTCGATAGCAGTAATGAGCCTGATACGCTCAATTACTCTGAGTTTGTAACTCAAGTCACTGAAGACCAAATAAAAAGTGTCAAAATCGATGGTGAACAAATCACCGGCGAAAAAGTTAATGGCTCGGAATTCGAGACCGTTGTACCTGCCGTGGTCGATAACCAATTGATGCCTACATTACGTAAGCACAAAGTTGAGGTGCAAGGTGCTGCCCCTGAACGCCAAAGCGTAATTATGCAGTTATTAATTGCAAGCTTTCCTGTTTTGCTTATTATAGGTATTTTCTTATTCTTTATGCGTAACATGCAAGGTGGTGCTGGCGGTAAAGCTGGCGGGCCGATGAGCTTTGGTAAGTCTAAAGCTAAAATGTTAGGTGAGGATCAGATTAAAATAAATTTTAATGACGTCGCTGGTGCCGAAGAAGCCAAACAAGAGGTTGTAGAAGTTGTAGATTTCTTAAAAGACCCTGATAAGTTTACCAAACTGGGTGCAACTATCCCACGTGGTATCTTAATGGTGGGCCCACCGGGCACTGGTAAAACATTACTAGCTAAAGCTATTGCAGGCGAAGCTAAGGTTCCATTCTTTTCAATATCAGGTTCTGATTTCGTAGAAATGTTTGTTGGTGTTGGTGCATCTCGTGTGCGTGATATGTTTGAACAGGCCAAAAAGAATGCACCATGTATTATATTCATTGACGAAATTGATGCTGTAGGTCGTAGCCGTGGTACGGGTATGGGCGGCGGTAATGATGAACGTGAACAAACCTTAAACCAACTATTGGTTGAAATGGACGGTTTTGAGGGAAATGATGGAATTATCGTCATTGCTGCTACTAACCGTGCTGATGTTCTAGATAAAGCTCTATTGCGTCCAGGTCGTTTTGACCGTCAAGTACACGTAGGCTTACCAGACATTAAAGGTCGTGAAGAGATCTTAAAAGTTCATTTACGCAAGTTACCTGCAACAGTGGGTGTGGATGTCAATGCTTTAGCCCGTGGTACGCCAGGCTTTAGTGGCGCGCAAATTGCAAACTTAGTTAACGAAGCGGCCTTGTTTGCGGCTCGTCGTAACAAAACTAGCGTCGATATGAATGATTTTGAAGATGCAAAAGATAAGCTGTTTATGGGTCCTGAACGTAAGTCTATGGTACTTCGTGAAGAAGAAAGACGTGCGACTGCTTATCATGAAGCGGGTCATGCTTTGGTAGCTGAGATGTTACCAGGTACCGATCCTGTGCATAAAGTAACTATTATGCCGCGAGGTTGGGCATTAGGGGTTACTTGGCAACTGCCAGAATTTGATAAAACTAGCTTAGATAAGTCAAAGATGCTGAATGATATCTCTATATTATTTGGTGGTCGTATAGCCGAAGAAATATTTGAAGATCAAAAAACCACAGGTGCTTCTAACGACTTTGAGCGTGCTACTAAAATGGCTCGTGCAATGGTGACAAAATATGGTATGTCAGACGCTTTAGGTATTATGGTGTATGAAGAGGATGACTCTTCTCAAGGATACTTTGGTGGTATGACGCGTTCTATCTCTGAAGCGACGCAGCAGAAAGTTGATGAAGAAATTCGTCGTATTTTAGAAGAGCAGTACGATATTGCACGTGAAATCATTGAAGCTAATAAAGACAAAATGCATGCTATGGTCGATGCTTTAATGAAGTGGGAAACTATTGATAGAGATCAGTTGCAAGACATTTTGGCAGGTAATGAGCCACGTGAACCGCGTGATTATCAAGAAAAAGATGTTACGCCTAAGACAGTTCAATCTGGAGTATCAGATTCTACCTCTGGCCCAACGCCGCCGCCTTTACCAGCAATGTAGTAAATAGTTTTTTATAGGTACTTAGGCGTTGTTAGGAATGATTGATTTAATTTAGTTTAGTAGTATTCATTTTAGCTAATAAAGTTTAGCTTGAACATCAAGAAGCACCTTCAATTGAAGGTGCTTTTTTTATGATTTCTACGTTAAATTTAAAAAACTATCCAATAATTATCCAATAATTATCCAATAATTATCAAAACATCATTAGGGTATATATCTGTTAAAATAGAAAATTATATAGCCCGAATTCGTTTTAAAAATAATTCTTATAAATAAGATAGCAAATAGAAATATAACTATGCAATTACATCCTTATCCTAGTTCAGTTATTGAAACTAAAACTTTAAAAGAACAAGTTAAACAATTAGACTTATCGCAACCTCATATCATGGGTATCTTAAATGTGACGCCTGACTCTTTTTCGGATGGAGGTAAATTCACTACCACGGAAAAAGTTTTAGACCATTGTGAGCAGATGATACGAGAAGGGGCAAGCATTATTGATATTGGAGGCGAGTCAACCCGTCCTAATGCTACCCCAGTTGATGATCAAGAAGAAATACGTCGGGTAGTGCCTGTAGTTGAAGCGATTCGTCAAAGGTTTGGGGATGAATTGTGGTTGTCTATAGATACCAGTTCGCCACAAGTTATAAATCAAGCAGTTAAAGCTGGTGCAGACATTTGGAATGACGTAAGAGCCTTGACAAGAGTCGGTGCGCCAGAGATGGCAGCTGATTTAGATATTCCCGTGGTATTGATGCATATGCGAGGTAGTCCGACTACTATGGCAGCTCAAGCAGTGTATGAAGATGTGACTCAAGAAGTTATCTCAGAGTTAAAACAGCGTATTGATACTGCTTTGAGAGCAGGAGTAAAACGCAATAAAATCATTATTGATCCTGGATTTGGTTTTGCTAAGGATTATCAACATCACAAAACCTTATTAAACCAGCTTAACCAATTACATCAGTTACAACTGCCTATCTTGTTTGGAATTTCTCGCAAGCGTTTTTTGGGCGAAGTGCTTAATAAAACCCAGTTGCAAGCCTTTGATAATAATATTGCTACCGATAGAGACGGTGTGGGAATGGCTGCTGCCTTATTGGCATATTTACAAGGTGTCAGTATAGTTCGAACCCATAATGTAGGGTTAACCATGCAAGGTCTTGCATTATGGCAGCAACTTAGCCAGTAGCTTTCATTTTGATGTCGATGCTTAATAAGTGGGCTTTTACTGCTGATTTATTTAGCTATATCAGTATTTATCAATATTCAGTTTTTATTTTAATTAAGAGTACCTTTTATATGACACAATCAGAGCCTACCAATGAGCAGCGTCGAGTCATTTATCAAGCCCGACGTGGGTTAAAAGAATTGGATTTTTATATTGATCCTTATGTTAAACAACATTATCTAACTGCTGAGCAAGAGGAACAAGCGACATTCGCCAAGTTACTAACTTATGAAGATCCTGACTTACTCAATTATTTTATGAATCAAGACACACCTGATGATCCAAAGGTTGCTGAACTGGTTTTAAAATTAAAAACATTACAACATGGTGACTTATCTTAATAGTTAAATTAAAAATAGTTTTGTACGTATTAACTGGTATGACTTATAGAGTTAAACTATGAGTAATCAACTAGTAGTTGATATTGTTCCAAATCGAAGCTGGCAACGTCTTTACCGTTATGGTTTTTTATTTATAATATTGTTGGTTGCTAGCGCCACTCAGTTATCATTATATTGGATTTTTGCAATAGCCATATTTGCGGTGTTACTCATTAAGATAACTGAACTAAAAACCAAGCCTCAGTTGGTGCATTTGACAGGTTGTAATCTTGATGAGAGCGATGCATATTGGCAATTACTCTATAATCAGAAATCTCAAACTGTATTATGGCAAGCGCATTTAATCTCAAGTCAAAGCTTTCCTCATTGCATACAGCTGATTTTCGATACAGTACAGCCATTACAAAAGCGGGAAAATATTTTAATTTGGAAAGATCAGGTTACCTTAGATACGTGGCGTGAGCTAAAGGTTCTAACACGTTGGTAATAAATAAACTATCTAGATCAAATCAATTTTAAATAACAAATTATATAAAAATAATTTGTTAAACGATACCGAATTAAGTGTTAAGCTTCTACCTAATCAATTCAATAAATCAATTCAATTTATCCAATAAATTAATCAGTTGAATTTGACACTCAGCTAAGGTTTGGGTTGATTCATGTCTATAATTGGCTTACTTTGTCTAACTTACATTCATTTGCTGACTAGGGTAGCTTTATAGGGCTGATTCACAAGCCTTGATTGTATCAATTTTAAATTTTAAGGAGATGTTATGAGCTTATTAGGAAATTTAGTTGCTCAAGTGGCACGTCAAGCAATGGACCCTGAAGACAGTCAGCGTAACCCTATTAACCAACGTATTCAGCCTCGTGCCACTGGCGGTCTTGGTGATATTTTAGGCAGTGTATTAGGTGGTGGTCATCAGCAAAATAATCGTCAACCATACAATAACCAATCAAATGGTTTTGGACTAGATGATATTATTGGCGGCGCTCTTGGCGGTCAAATGAATAATCGTATGGGCGGTGGTGGTGTTGGCGGTTTAGGTAGTATCCTTGGTAGTGTGTTAGGTGGGGGCATGGGCTCACAAAGAGGCGGTGCTGGTAAGGCAATGCTTATTGCGGCACTTATGCCTATGGTGCTTAACTGGATACAACGCCATGGCGGATTGTCTGGTGCTTTATCAAAAGTTCAGGAAATGGGTTTTGGTAATCAAGCTAAGTCATGGATGAGTGCCCAAGATGAAAATCAAAATCTTGACCCTAATCAAATCAATAAACTGTTTGATGACCAAGAAATTCAGCAAGTCTCGCAACAAGTAGGTGCAGATGAAACTGAAGTACGTCAAGGATTAGCAGAACTGCTACCCGAAGTTGTCAATCAGCTGACACCTAATGGCGGCCTTGATAAAGAAGAAGAGGCAAATAGTGAAATTAAAGATATTTTAAGTCAGATTTCTGCATCTTTACCAAGATAAAGTGTGTTTAATATATTGTTGAATGATTTATTTGATTACTGATAATTAATAAGCGTAGATAATAGACAATTAAATATTAAAGCCAGACTCGTTAATTAACCAGTCTGGTTTTTTATTGTGACTATTATGTGAAATTTAACGCAGATTGAGCGAAATGAGTGAACTACTGATTTATCAAATAGAGGGCTAGTGGTATGATAATGCGTTAAATCTGGCACTTGTTATATTAATTCTTATTAAGCTTCAAAGAGGCGCTCATGTTTTTGGCAGTAGATACCGTTTTTGATCAGTGTTCAGTAGCTGTAGTCGATGATAATCAACAGATCATAAGCTGTATTACTCAACCTGGGAAGCGGGAGCAGACCCAACTAATACTACCCATGATTGATAATGCTTTAAAACAAGCAGAGGTTAAGCTTGCTCACATGACCGCTTTGATTTTTAATAGAGGTCCTGGTCCTTTTAGTGGTATTAGAATAAATACTGCAGTGGTTCAAGCACTCTCAGTGGCACATGACTTATCTTGTGTAGGGGTGTCAAGTTTAGCGGCAATAGCTCAAGCCGCTTTTGAAGAAAAGGGTACCGAGCGGGTATATTCTGCTTTTGATGCCCGAATGAAGCAAGTTTATTTTGCTGAGTATCAGCTTTTGCCAGAGTCTCAAATAATGAGTTTGGTAGCAAGCAATCCTGAGCAATTGCTAGATTATGATCAAAGCACTGATAACAATTTTCCAATAGCTGGCAATGGCGCTACGTTATTGACGCCTCACAAAGGCCAAGTTATATATGATGAAGTCCAGCCAAATGCGGTAACTTTAGCTAAGCTTGGCATTGCTCAATATTATCAGTTAGGCGGTGTACCTGCTGAATTAGCTTTACCGGTATATCTACGTAATGATGCGTGGAAAACCCTAAAAGAACAGGGAAAAGCTTAAATTAGACTTTTTATGTTAAGCAAACCTCGTTTTAATAATTTAACCATTCATAGCGAGCACATATCTTGGATCTACTATTAATTTTTAAAGCCATTATCATGGGTATTGTTGAGGGTATAACTGAATTTTTACCCATTTCAAGTACCGGTTATTTGATACTGTCAGCCGATATAATGGGCTTTTGGACCAAAGAAAAAGCCGATTTGTTTATTGTTGTCATTCAATTAGGGGCGATTGTCGCAGTTATTTATGAATATTGGGGACGATTATGGCAAGCCCTTATGGGGTTAATAACAGGCAAATCAGAAGGTCCAAATGCGTTAAGAAATCCTCGTCAACTAGGTCTAAGCCTTATTGTTGCCACAATTCCTGTAATGATTATTGGTTTTACTCTAGCAGATACCGTTAAGCATTATTTATTTAATCCTTATACTGTTGCCATGATGCTAATTATAGGGGGCCTGCTCATTCTTTTTGTAGAGCGTAAATCCATAGCGGTTAAAGCAGAAGAAGCTGAAGATATCAGTTTTAAACAGGCTTTAATTATTGGCTTATGTCAGTGTATCGCGCTTATTCCCGGTACTTCGCGTTCAGGTGCTAGTATTATTAGTGCGCTTTGGCTTGGGGTTTCTCGTAAAGCTGCTACGGAATTTTCTTTCTTTTTGGGTATTCCAGTACTGATAGGGGCAGCTTTGCTGGATATGATTAAATATAGCAATGCGTTAACTTCGTCTGAAGATTGGATAGTATTGGGTGTCGGGACATTAGTGTCATTTATTGTCGCTTTAATATTTATACGCTGGTTAATAGATTATGTTAGTCATCGTGATTTTACAATTTTTGCATGGCTTCGTATTATTACAGGTATTTTAGTGTTAGTCGTATCTTGGATGTTTAATTACACGATTCAGGGTTAAGCTTGCCAAGGATAACTCTACTAAATAGACCTACCAAAAGTATTAGACTTAGCGATGATGGAATACTTCAATATAAGATGATGAAACCAAGATGAACCAGCCTGACTACAGCGCTAATATTGCTTTAATTTATTCAGCATCTACTGCTGCAGCTCCGGTTATTCAAGCATTAGAACAGTTAATCGATAGATCAGGTTTATCTCTTAGATTGCAAGTTATTGCTCTTGATCAAAAACTAACTCAAAAGGTACGTAAACAACTTAGCGAACACTATACCAATCCTGTTTTAATTATTGATGATAAGCTTCAGCTGTCCCTATTAATGAATCACATGAGCGTGGCTGTAGATTGGACAAGCTTGCAGCGCCGTGTGGTCAGTGCAGGTAGAAAGACAGAGTTGTTGTTGCAAGCTTGCAAGTTGACAGACCAAAGCCTAGTATTAGACGCCACAGCAGGTTTTGGTCATGATAGTTTAATTCTTGCAAGTACGGGAGCAAAAGTCACCATGTTAGAGCGAAATCCTTTAATGGCTTTGCTATTAATGTACGAGCAGTATCAAATGTATCAACTTCCCAACTGGCAAAAATTGATGGCAAGATTACAGATAGTTTGTGGTGATTCTGCTGAATATATGGCAACCCATTATGAAGCTAGTCAAACAGCTTTAACGTCTGCCTTTAACGTGATTTACTTAGACCCAATGTTTCCTGAAAACAGCTATCAAAGTACAGCGACTGGTAAAGGCGCTAAAGTAGGAAAGCATATGCAAGCTTTGCACCATATAGCTATACCACCAGATAATAAGGAAGAAAAAAATCTGCTTGAATTATCAATGAGTAACGTTGTTGAAGGGGGCCGAGTAGTGGTAAAACGTCCAGCTTCAGCACCACTATTTGCTAATTGTGAGCCTGATGAAAGTTGGCATAATGATGTAGTGCGCTTTGATGGCTATTTTAATAAAGCGTTAAGAAGTTAAAGCAGCCTAGATAAAGTAGATTTATGCCCAACTTACTTCACTGAAAAGGGCTTACTAAAATTAGGTATAAATGATAAGCTGAACTAAATTAAACATACCTTATAAGTTATTCTGACTCTACCATGACTCAATCCTTTTTACCGCCAGATAAAGAAACCAGCATCTTCAATTTGCCAAACAATTTAACCATTGCTCGTATTGCAATGATTCCGTTATTTGTGGCAATTGCTTACTGGCCCCCAGCATTAGGTATTGGGGTACCAATGATCACGGATAATGCTATTGCTAATATTGGTATGAACATTGCTGCATTTAGCGATAGTATGTTAAGACATCTGCTTTTAACCTTGTTGTTCGTTCTAGCTGCTATAACAGATTGGTTAGATGGTTATTTGGCACGTAAGATGAATATAGTTTCTGCCTTTGGTCGATTTTTGGATCCCGTGGCAGACAAACTAATGGTAGCTGCGGCTCTAATAGTCTTGGTACAGTGGCATCCGAATATTATTATGTCGATTGCTGCTATTGTTATTATTTCACGTGAGATTGCTGTTTCAGCTCTACGCGAGTGGATGGCAGAATTAGGGGCTCGTACCAGTGTTGCTGTTTCTTATGTTGGTAAGCTAAAGACCACATTTCAAATGATTGCCATTACGGTTCTTTTATTGAATTTTGAGTCTTTAGAAATTATTGGCTATATACTAATGGTAGGTGCAGTAATACTTACCTTATGGTCAATGATGATTTATATGCGCGCCGCTTGGCCTTTTTTAAAGCAAAATTAGTAAAATATGAATAACAACTGAAAATAACTTATAAAAAAAACGCCTCATAAAATGAAGGCGTTTTTTTAGATTTTATAGCTTATTGATTTGTATAAGCATTAAACTATATATCATCTTTCAAATATCTAATTTTCAATATAAAACTTTTAATATGAAAGTAGGTAAATTAAAACTCTACAATATCATTCTCACCTATGTCTTCTGCGGTTTTACCATCTTGAATCATAGCACTTACCATTTTGAAAGCATTAATAAGTGAACTACCACTGGTCCAGTATTCAGCACCGTGCGGGATTACTTTGATGAGCTGTACAGCTTCGTCTTCTTTGCCATGTTCAAAGAAAGAATCATAAATAGGTGACCAAAGCTCATCTAATTTATCCTTATCGTCAACCAATTCTGCATCGGCTGATATCGATAAATAATTTTTTTCATCTTGTGTGGCATAAGATAGTCCTACCTTTTTATTGGTTTTAATGTCTGCCACGATATCAGAACCCTTATCACCTATAAACCAAATAGCTTTATTATCAAGATCTGCTTTAGTAGTAGTCATAGGCCAAGCATGTACATCGCCTTTAGCGTTTACTGTGCTAAACATAGCATATTTAACCTGTTCAATAATAGCCAAAACTTTTGCGATTTTTTCTGCATTACTCATAATTATGATCCTTAGGTATTATTTTATTAGACAAATGCTTATAAACTTCTAGAATTTAGAATTCTAATAGCATAATGAAAAACCTTATACAGTTTCATAGTAAACCAATGTTAGCCTTTGTAATGATTTTAAGGTTTTATTTAAAATTTTCATTTATCTTTAATTAACTTAGATTAACACATGAAGTGCAATATCAAATGACAGGTGAAAAAAAGACCT
>NZ_JAGLBC010000008.1 GCF_018260395.1 Psychrobacter sp. | reverse complement strand
TATTCATAAAAATGAATATAGCCAATGCCATCGTCAAATAAAAGATAATCAGCAAAATCTTTACCACCGCATTTTAGACAATTAGCATGATAATGACATTAATAATTTAAAAACGCAAGTATAGGAGGAGATTTCAATCTAATTTAATAGCCAACAGGCGATGACTTAACTTGTAAAAGCAGAGGCATGGTATATCAGATTAATTATAAAAATATTGCACATAAAAAACCTTTAGGTTTTATAACCTAAAGGTTCAATATTTAACTTCTTTGTTTAACTTATTTATCGATATTATTTATTGGACTACTCAAATAAAATTATTCCAGTACATTTAAATTAATTTTAAGAGCAACCATATTCGAGCCAAATTACAAGTGAATTTATTAGTTAGAATTATTAAGCTTATCGCCCATAAATTCGATCATTTTATTCCAGCTTTCCTTGGCAGCGGTTTCGTTATACCCCAAATCCACACCGTTCTCAGCTGCCCGCTTATCGGCATTTGGATTGGTAAAACCGTGTTTTGCATTGTCATAAACATCAACAGTGTATTTCACCCCAGCATTATCGAGTTCTTTTTTAAGATCTTCAATGGCATCCATAGAAACCATACTATCATCACGACCATGTGCGACCAAAACTTCTGCCTTAAATTTGCCCTTTTCAGCCGGTTGTTTTGGCGTAGGGTTACCATGGAAGGTAGCAACCGCTTTAACAGGCATACCTTCACGTGCCATGTCTAGTGCAATTTTGCCGCCAAAGCAAAATCCAATGACACCTAAACGCTCACCATCAACAGGAAGTTGATCTGCAAAATCATTCAAAATGGCACGGCAACGACCCATCAACTTATCTTGGTCGCTTAACATTTGTGTCATCCATTCGTTAGCTTGAGCCGCATCTGTGGTTAGCTTGCCCTCACCATAGACATCCATAGCAACTGCAGCAAACCCTGCCTTGGCGAGACGCTCTGTAACTTCACGAGGATGCTCAACCACGCCCCACCATTCTGGAGCCACTAAGATACCTGGTACTGCATTTTCATCACTAGCATTTTCTGGTAATGCCACATAACTAAGAAGCTCCATCCCATAGTCAGCAGTGGTCTTGATTTCATAAGTCTTTATACTCATTATCTTTATCCTTATTGGTTTATCTTTATTGAAGTTTTATTATTGAAGTGGTATCGAATTGATGAGTTAATGCTACTAATAATTTGAGCCATTACCTCAGCGATGTGTTATAACGCCCTTTAACATAACAAACAAATGTCATATTTTCGATTTAAAAAATGTGAATAAGTTTTGCCAATAAGCATCGGGCTTGTGAGTTGCTATTGATTACATAAGAGTAATCCATTAGTCTGCGATTTATAATTTCACTAAAAATCAAAGCGAATCATGATTAGACAAGGTTATTTTAATAAAGGGTGTTAAGGAAATACAATGAGCGATACTCGACAGCTTAGACCAGAGTTTTGGAAAAAATACTCGTTAGACGAGCTTAGTTCAGTCGAGTGGGAGGCTTTGTGTGATGGCTGTGGTGCTTGCTGTTTAGAGAAGTTTCTCGATGAGCCTGAAGCTCCCTATGAGGTAGAGTATACTGATGTGGCTTGCAAGCTATTGGATTGTAGCACTGGGTATTGTTCAAATTATGCAAATCGTCATAAATTCGTCCCTGAGTGTGTCTCTTTAACTTATGATAAATTGGCTAATATGATGTGGTTGCCTGAGAGTTGTTCATACAAACGGTTGTATTTAGGCAAACCTTTACCAAAATGGCATTTGTTGATTACCAATGATGCGGTAGCTACTCAGCACGGTATGAAAAATGCTGGAGTTGGAGTGGCTGGACGCTGTATTAGCGAAGTATCTGTTAATGAAGATGAGTTAGAAGATCGTATTGTACGTTGGGTTAAGGCTTAATCATCATCATAATTGATTCAGGTTTATCATTTAACTCATTATAGAAAGACAAAGAATAAACATAAAAAGAACTAAGCTTAAAAAGACTAAGTATAAGAAAGACCAAGCAAAAAAAAGGAGCCTTATCAGACTCCTTCTTAATGTATAAAACAATGCATAAAACTATGTAGAAAAAATATTTAATGGCAATTAGTTTACGAATTCAGGGTACGCTTCTTGACCACACTCGGCAAGATCAGCACCTTCATACTCTTCTTCTTCACCAATACGTAAGCCCATCACTGTTTTGATAATGCTCCAAACAATTAAACTACAACCAAATACCCAAACAAAGATGACTGCTGCGCCACCTAATTGACCTAGGAATGTTGCCTCTGGATTAGTTATTGGAACAATCATTACGCCAAAGAAACCAACAACACCATGGACAGAAATAGCACCAACTGGATCATCAATCTTCATTTTATCAAATGCTAAGATTGAGCAAACCACAATTACGCCAGCAATCATGCCAAAAATAGTGGCCATTAAAGGCGTTGGCGTATCTGGGCCTGCGGTAATGGCTACCAGACCTGCTAATGCACCGTTCAATAACATCGTTAAATCTGCTTTACCAAAGATTAGGCGTGCAAGCAATAGAGCGCCAATGGCACCACCTGCGGCTGCAGCATTGGTATTTAAGAAAACCATAGCCACTGAGTTTGCACTGGCAATATCGCCAAGCTTTAATACAGAACCACCGTTAAAGCCAAACCAACCCAACCATAAAATAAGCGTACCCAAAGCCGCAAGCGGTAAATTCGCACCTGGAATAGCGCGGATTTCACCGTTCTTGCCATATTTACCTTTACGTGCGCCTAATAGTAACACACCGGCTAATGCAGCTGCTGCACCCGCCATATGAACAATACCAGAGCCTGCGAAGTCAACGAAATTAAGTTCACCAATGAATGGAACAGCTTTACCGCCCCAAGTCCAACTGCCTTCCATCGGATAGATGAAGGCTGTCATCACAATAGCAAAGAGGAAAAAAGCCCAAAGCTTCATACGTTCAGCTACAGCACCAGATACAATCGACATGCAGGTGGCTACAAATACCACTTGGAAAAAGAAGTCAGAAGCGGCTGAATAGACGGAATCACCATCGAAGCCATTTTCTGCAGAGGCAGATAATGCCTCTGCAACTAAAGTTTCACCGCCTGAAATACCACTTAAGAAGTAACCGCCACCATACATAAAGTGGTAACCACATATCATGTACATGGTACAAGCAATGGCAAAAAGACCTATATTTTTAGTTAGAATTTCAGTTGTGTTTTTAGAGCGTACAAGTCCAGCTTCTAACATGGCAAAGCCGGCTGCCATCCACATGACTAAAGCGCCACATATTAAGAAGTAAAAGGTATCGAGTGCGTATTGTAGTTCAAATATTTGGTTTTCCATGATGATTCCCCCTTGGAATGCGATCGGATAGTGGCTTAATGTCATTTAAAGTGGTGATTTAAGTTCTTGATCTTAAATGACTAAAAATGAGCGCTGTAATACCTACAGCTTAGATTGCGTCAGGACCCGTTTCGCCGGTACGGATACGAATAACTTGCTCAAGAGGGGAGATAAAGATTTTACCATCACCAATTTTGCCAGTGCTTGCAATGCGAGTAATAGCTTCAATAGCTGGTTCTACCATTTCATCAGTAACGGCAACTTCCACTTTTACTTTGGGTAAAAAATCTACCACGTACTCTGCGCCACGATATAATTCAGTATGACCTTTTTGACGACCAAAACCTTTTACTTCAGTAACGGTGACACCTTTAACACCAATTTCAGATAAGGCTTCACGCACATCATCTAATTTAAAAGGCTTTAATACAGCGGTAATCAATTTCATAGGAGATCCTTATTAATGATTTTGATAATGTTTAGTTTATTTGTTTACTATAAACGGCTTGATAATACAGCAATTTAGTTAGCTTTATTGATGTCACTGTTTCAAGAATTGTGCCAACCTTAAACGAAGGGGGAAGACGTCTATAGGTCTAACAGTGCATCATATTAGTGCGTATTAAAGTTAAGTGCACCAAATCACCGCGCACTATACCAAGCAATAACTGAATTATTATAACTAAGTTTGGCTATAGTAGGTTAGCCATTGGTTAGTAATTTGTGAAAGCAAATAATATTTGGTTGTGTCAAAGCACTACAGAATTTATAAAATCAATGTGCAAGAAATTTTAGTTAAATGGCTATTATAAGACAGGCTAGAATAGAGGGGTGCGAACCGCAAAATGGCACTGTAACTATTTAAATATTAACGTTGCCACCATAGGGTATATTTGCCAAAAATAAAAAAGGCAATAAAAAAAGTGAGCTCAGTATATAACTAGGCTTACCTTTTTAGTTTGATTGTATTGGTCGGAAAATAGCTATACCGGCTAAAAGCTATCTAGCTATAACTACATCTTTGGATATAATAAATAAGGGGTTTGACTGGCTTTTAGTAGCTTACGGGTATCACTACCATGTAACCACTCATGCAATCGAGACTCTCCAAACGCACCGGTTATTAGCATATCGAGATTATGCTGTTGCTGATAGGACGTTAAGGTCTCAGTAACATCATAACCGGCTATTAATGCCTTTTTGCAACTTATGCCCGATTGAGTCAGACGTGCATAAGTTTCACGAAGCGCATCCTTATTGCGTTCATTCTGCTCACCTACCATCACCACATGCAATGTTAAATTTCGGATTAGGGAAGTGCGACATAACCACTCGAGTAAGGCATGACACGTAGGTCTATTGTCAAAACCAAAAAGAGCCGTTTTTGGCGTTTTAAAGGTTTCGTGAGTAACTAAGGTAGGGCAACGGCTGGCACGAATTAGTTCCGATATAGTGTCTTTACAGGTCACTTGGTGTCCAAGCACGACTAACTGTGCACTCTCATCGACATACTCTAAGCTTTCTGCAATGGATGAGTGACGGTGTAAATAATAAATCTGATGCTGATAACGTCCTTGATGCTGCTGGCAATAGCTTTGTGCTTGTTTTAATAACAGACGACCTTGATCTCGTAACTTACCGTTGCTGTCTTTGTCTTCTAAAGTCAGCTGATTTAATAGGTGAGTACCATCGTCAGCCACCAAACATCCTGAATAATCCATGGCATCTTTATGTTGCACAGTAGGCGCTGCGTGAAGGAGTCCCATAGGGGCTTGGAGGTTCTTAGCTGCCCACATGCTCGCTTCAAGTACAGCTTGTACGTGGTTTGGACAATCAAGACAAGCAATGACACTATCAGGTCTTAAATTACTCATATAAATTACTCAAATGGGAAATTATCTCTATAACGTAAACTAAAAATCCCACTCAGGCAATGCCGGAGCAGGATTAAATGCGTTTGGCTTCATGCCAATAGATAATTAGTCCAATAAGCCTATATCTCGGCGATCGTGAATCGAGAATTTATCAATTATGGTGCGACTGGCATTATTTAGACCCATTACTTTAACATCAATCCCTTCGCGTTGAAAACGAATGACTAACTTATCAAGCGTGTCTACAGCCGTCACATCCCAAAAATGAGCTTGGCTGACATCAATAACCACTTTGTCCAAAGCTTCTTTGGTATCAAAGCTGTTTAAAAACTGAGTGGTAGAGGTGAAAAAAACCTGACCTTGCACATAGTAGTAGCGAGTATTGTTGTCATCATCAAGCTCACTGACCACGCTTAAGAATTGACCTATCTTATTGGCGAAGAATAGTGAAGACAGTAGTACGCCAACTAATACGCCATAGGCTAAGTTATGGGTAAAGACAGTGGTGATTACGGTAGCCAACATTACCACATTAAAGGATTTTGGATGGGTTTTAAACTCACGTATCGATTCCCAATTAAACGTACCAATAGACACCATAATCATTACCGATACTAAGGCAGCCATAGGAATCATGCTTACCCAATCACTCAAGAATACCACCATGATTAACAATACCGCACCAGCGATAAAGGTTGATAAACGGGTGCGACCTTCAGATTTCACATTAATGACCGACTGACCGATCATGGCACAGCCTGCCATACCACCGAAGAATCCTGAAACAACGTTAGCATCGCCTTGACCACGGCACTCACGGTTCTTATCACTAGGAGTATCAGTTAAATCATCGACTATGGTGGCGGTCATCATTGATTCAAGAAGACCCACTACGGCCAGTGCCATAGAGTAGGGCGCTATAATCAATAAGGTATCCAGTGTTAGTGGAATATCTGGTAATAAGAACATAGGCAGAGTGTCGGGTAGTGCTCCCATATCACCCACATTACGAATGTCTAAACCCATGTATAAAGCAATAGCAGTTAATCCGACGATACAAATCAGCGGTGAGGGAATAATTTTGCCAATTTTAGGGATAAGTGGAAAACCGTAAATAATGGCTAATCCTGCCGCTGTCATAACATAGACGGTCATACCGACACGTTCCATAGCAGGGTTAAGCTCAGGCAACTGGGCCATAAAAATTAAAATGGCGAGCGCATTGACAAAGCCAATGACCACCGAGCGTGAAACAAAACGCATTAGATTGCCAAGCTTAAATACCCCCATAAAAAATTGAATCACTCCGCACAGTAAGGTTGCGGCCAACAGATACTGTAGCCCATGATCTGCCACCAATGTCACCATAACCAGTGCCATAGCGCCAGTGGCTGCCGATATCATACCAGGACGACCACCGACGAAACTGATGACCACTGCAATACAAAAAGAGGCGTATAAGCCAACTTTTGGATCTACACCTGCGATAATTGAAAAAGCAATGGCTTCAGGAATCAGTGCCAGAGCAACCACCAGCCCTGAAAGCACGTCACCGCGTATATTTGAAAACCACTCATCTTTTATGGTAGTTATAGAAGGTATTGTCATTGATTTTGGCATAGGACTCGGCATAAAGTTGATGGCAATTATTTGGTAAATAATAAGATTCAGCAAGTTACATTATTGAATATGGGTTAATGAATATGTGCTATAGCTTAGTAAGTTATTTATCTGATAAATCGCATTGTACTGTCAAATGAATCTAATATTAGGCGCCTAAAGCTGTATTTTGAGACTTTTATAATTTAACAGTAACTATAGAAATTATCGATTATAAAGCTCGCTTTAACGGGCGCAACTGGGATTAGTTGGCATAAATAGGACGATATATTATTTACATCATAAAAGGGGTGCTATAGTAGAAAGATATCAATAGATAACAATCATTGCTATATCTGCTTTAGAACAGAGTCCATTGGACTCTATTAGAAAAATAAATAAATTAGAAAAATATATAAATAGCCATAGAATAGACTGTAAATTCAGTTTATTGAAGCTAGGCTCATGATAGAATAGGCACCCTTCACTCAGAACGATGGCTTGGCGCAATATTTTAACATAATTTTACATTTTAGAGATAATGCAATCAATGCATCTTAAACGGTATCTGTAAAACAAATGGCTTTAGATTATTATAAAATTAGATGCATCATAGCATAATATAGATACAAGGACAGACCATGAGTACTGACCAAACCGTTACCGAAAGCGATAAAAGCTCAGTGCATACCACTACTTATATGTCGCAAAATATATTAGAAACAAACAATCAGGCCCAACCAAACTTGAATACCAAGTCTCAGTCAACTAAAGGTGTCTCAAGTGTTGGACATTATCAACCTGATACTAAATCAAAAACCATGCCCCATGATCTAATTCATAAAGGTAGCGGGTTACAAGTGGTCATTGGTTTAGGGCAGTCCGGTTTGGCCACTGCTAATTATTTAGCAACTCGAGGCTATAGTGTGGCGGTTACTGATAGTAATGCAGCTCCAAAATTGGCAGATTTATTACATCCAGATATCAAAATCCGTGCTTTTGGAGACATTGATTCTGAGCTTTTATTACAAGCTGAGCGTATTGTAATTAGTCCAGGGGTTGCCCTAACTACGCCTGCGATGGCTCAAGCTAAGCAAGCTGGCATTAATATTGTGAGCGATATTCAATTGTTTAAAGACGCTTGTACTGCACCCATTATTGCCATTACAGGGTCTAATGCCAAAAGTACGGTTACCACTTTAGTAGGTCAAATGGCTAAAGATGCTGGCATTAATGTAGGAGTTGGCGGCAATATTGGGGTACCTGCACTTAGTTTATTAGACAATGAAGCGCTTGGCGAAAAAATGGAGTTGGCGGTTTTAGAGTTGTCTAGCTTTCAGTTAGAAACTGTGACTAATCTAGGTGCCAAAGTAGCCACGGTACTTAATATGTCACCTGACCACTTAGATCGACATGGAGATATGTTAGGCTATCATCAAGCTAAGCATCGTATTTTTCAGGGAGCTAAGTCTATTGTGGTTAACCGTGACGATGCTTTATCTCGTCCTTTAATTGCAGACAAGACCCCTAGACTCAGTATTGGTTCAAATTCGCCAGATTTAGGAGAATACGGAATAATTACTGAAGGCGATGGCAGTCTTTATTTGGCAAAAGGTACAGAAAAGCTTTTGCTAGCAGATCTATTAAAAGTTAAAGGTAAACATAATTTGGTGAATGCTTTAGCAGCTTTAGCGATAGGGGAGCTGGCAGGGATTCCTATAGAAAGTATGCTTCAAACGTTACAAGATTTTTCTGGACTGCCACACCGCTGTCAATACGTGGATAATGTAGCAGGTATAGATTACTTTAACGACTCTAAAGGAACCAATGTCGGATCTACGCAGGCTGCTATTTTAGGCTTAGGATCGGTTTATAGCAGTCATAACAGTGGTAAAACTAAGTTGATGTTGATACTAGGCGGACAAGGCAAAGGCCAAAAGTTTGCTGAATTGGTGCCGTTAATTAATAAGTATGTGAGTCAGGTATTGTTGATTGGCGAGGATGCCAAGTTAATACAACATGATCTGCAACAAGCTAACTTAAGCGATGAAGTGGACTTGCATCGTTATCAGACCCTTGACCAAGCTATGGCAAAAGCTCAACAGTTACTAAGTAGTAGTCTGTCGCAAGTAACCGCTGTATTGTTGTCTCCTGCGTGTGCTAGCTTAGATCAATACAGCAGCTACAATGAACGTGGCGAACATTTCTGTGAGCTTGTGAGCGTATTAAAGGCTTAATGGGTATATTCTTTAGTTGTTGTTAATCCTCATTATTAAAAATCAGTTTAAGTACAGTTGATACTCTATGGCAAAAGACACTGCTAACGCATCCGGCTATACCCCGAATGACCTATCCAAACGTAAGCAAGACAATACCGGCATCTTTTCTATGCCCTCAGCAGGTAGTGTGCTGATCGCTAGCGTGGGCTGTCTGATGGTATTAAGTCTTATTATGGTGGCTTCAGCTTCCATACCTTTTGCCAACATGCATCATATGGATCCGCTTTACTTTTTTAAGCATCAGATGACTTATATGCTTATGGGACTTGTAGCAGGTTATATAGCTTATAAAGTACGTCTATTATGGATGTACGATATGCTAGCTTTAGCCTCATCGCTACTGCTTGTGATCTTATTGTTGATTGCTACCTTGATGTTTGGAGATGCCATCAATGGCTCGAAGCGTTGGATTGAAATTGGCTCTTTTAACTTTCAGGTGGCGGAGCTGGCAAAACTAGTTATGGTGATGTTTACTGCAGATTTTGTGGTACGCCGAGGCAATGAAGTACGCCAAGGGTATGGCGGTATTTTGCGCATGGGTTTATTGTTTGGCATATTGGTAGGTCTTTTCTTATCGCAACCTGATTTTGGATCATTGGTAATTATAATTGGTGTTATTTTATTGATCTTCTTTGTGGCTGGTGCACCTTGGAGTCAATCAGGTATATTATTGGCGTTAGGCTCAGTTGGTGCTGCCTATGCGGTAATGTTCCAGGAATACCGCATGACGCGTGCGACCTCTTTCTTAGATCCTTTTGATGATATTCAAGGCTCTGACTACCAGTTGGCTCGCAGTCTGATTGCCTTTGGTCGTGGTGAGGTGACTGGGGTGGGCTATGGAGAAAGTGTACAGAAGCTGGCACATTTACCAGAGGCGCATACCGACTTTTTATTAGCAATTACTGGAGAAGAATTAGGCTTAGTCGGTGTTCTAACGGTACTGACTCTAGAGGCTTTGGTAGTGGCTAGTGCCATGCGTATTAGCTATAACGCTTTAAAAAACCGACAAATGCGATTAAGTTATAGCGCTTTTGGTTTTGCTGTTATTTTTATCGGTCAAGGCATTATTAACTCTGGCATGAATATGGGCCTGATGCCGACCAAAGGTTTAACCTTACCTTTCTTCAGTTATGGAGGCTCATCGATGCTGGTGAGTATGATAATGGTGGGTATCTTATTGAACATTCATAAGCATAGCCCTAACATTCCGTCCGCTCAATGTCGCCATTATTAAAACCCATAATCAACATGAGACAATAAACTCATTATTTAAATTTAGTAGCTAGCTACGAGTTTGATACTTAACTTAAATCTTAGCTAACAACTTTTGATGTTGTAATGGGGACAATTGCCATTGCTCCACTGCTTGTTTTAGCATGACTTCTGGCTTATCAAAGTCTACTGGCGGTTGTTTTAATAAGTCCAAGGCTTGTTGAATTAACCCTTGGCATTTGGCTAGGTTATCAGTGTCAATAGGGGTAGCTAAATTTTGTTTGGAGAGTTTTTGACCGTATTGATTTTCTACCAAAGGTAAATGATACCAATGTTCAATGGCTGGCAGATTCAGATAGCTCATAATAGAAATCTGAGCCGTAGTCAATGGCAAGATATCCAAACCTCGCATCACATGGGTAATACCTTGCAATCCATCATCAATACTCACTGCTAGAAAGTAGTTAATGGTACCATCTGCACGGCGCAAAACCACGTCACCTAAAGTTTGTTGCGCATTACACCATTGCATGCCTTGTATACCATCCATAAACCCAATACTTTGGTTAGGCAACTGAATTCTAATTTTTTTTTGCCATAAATCCTTCATTCTTCGTTGAGGACTATAGCTTAGTGAGCTATCGTTTAGGGAAGTGGTCGGATTAGAGTGATTAAAGGTAGGTTTTGGTAAGCAAAAGCCAGGATATATCTCATAGCCGGATAAGGCTTTACGAGAACAGCCACATTCATAGACGCGAGCTAAAAGATGCTTTTGAAGTAGCTCGTTATAAATTGACTCTCGCTTTGACTGATACCAAACTTCGTGATCCCAATGTAAGCCTAAATTTTCAAGATCAACTAAGATTTGGTCGCTATATTTTAAACTACAGCGTTGACGGTCAGTGTCCTCAATCCGTACTAACCAATCCCCGTTTAGTGATTTAATATGACAGTAGCTAGCAATGGCTGTGGTAAGTGAACCAAGATGTAATTCACCAGTTGGGGATGGCGCAAAACGGCCCACTGTCGGCCTATAAATAGGACAAGCAGTGGGCCGCTCATTTGGTAGCATCGTCATAAAAAAGTCAGTCGCTATCAGTTACAAGTAACCAATAAGGGACTTATGAATGTCCCCAATTTTGACGCTCTTTAATCTCTGATAACGTTTTACAATCAATACACTGGGTAGCGGTAGGACGCGCTTCTAAACGACGTAAACCAATTTCAACGCCACATGTCTCACAAAAACCATAGTCACCCTTGCTGATTTCTGCTAATGATTTGTCTATTTTTCGAACCAACTTACGTTCACGATCGCGAGTACGTAGTGCCAACGCAAATTCTTCTTCTTGAGTGGCTCTATCATTGGTATCTGATAAAGCGGCAGACTCATCTTGAATGTAAGTCTTGGTGCTTTCAGCATCTCCTGCCAACTGTTGCTTCCATGCTTTGAGAATACTCTCAAAATGAGTAAGCTGAGCATCAGACATATACTCTTCATCAGGTGAAGCTTCGTAAGGCTTAAAAGTTGTTAGGTCGTCAATAGTATTTTGACTCATGACAAGTTCCTATATCCATGAAGTAGGGGGTGCCAAATAAAAAAATAATTGAATCTTATATCACATTTTTTTTGCTATTGCGAGAAGTATTGTATAAGGTCTCCTTACTTATCTTTCAATAAGATAAAACCAATTATGGCTATATCTAAGCAAGTAAAATAAATCTAAAATACTTTAGACACTTAATCTTTTTACCCAGCTACTCATAATGTTTTGTTTAGTTAAGGTTAACCAACGGTAGCCTGGTACTTCATGATCCTCAATAGCAAAATCATCAGATTTCGGTTTAAATTGATAACAAGTAGAAGGTGTTGTATAGACTTTAATACCTTCGGTTTGTTGTTCAAAAAACTGATGTACATGGCCGCTAACCACAGCTTTTACCGAAGGTTTGCTGTTAATTAGATGCCAAAATGCTGCTTTGTCTTTTGTAATGTGTTTATCAATCCAAGCGGAATCCATTGGAAGCACGTGATGATGCATGGCAATTATGACAGGATAATGACTATTTGCTAAATTTTGAGACAGCCAGTTAAGGTTTTTGTTACCTACTGTGCCATAGATTTCACCCTGTACACTACTGTCTATTAACAATAATTTCCAGTTGTTTAGCTGAATGCAGTGACGTGATAACAGCATAGAATGTGGCTTATGTGCTATAAATGTTCGATTATGGAAGGGTAGGTCAGCCCCTAGCTCATCGGTCACATCATGATTGCCAGCTATACAAGCAAAAGGTATGCCAGTCTCTACTAAGGTCAAATAAATCAGCTCGTAAATCTCAGGCTTTACTTCATTAACTAGGTCGCCGGTTAATAAGATTAGGTCGCAACGGATTGGTTCGTTTAAGGCTTGTTGTAAGCAAGCAATAAAGGTTTGATAGTTGTTGAGCTTACAGGTTATTTTATTGTCATTATTTTTAATATCTTGTGACTTAATATCGTCTAAAGATAGATGCAGATCAGTAAGTTGTAGAATATTAATTAGACCATCTTCGGTAAATATTTCTGTAGGTGGATAAGACGGGTAGCCAAGGTGGTTCAAAGTTGACATAAAAACTCCAAATTATTAGCATCGGATCGGCTGAATCAAAGAGTTAATATAGCAATAAGCTTTTATATCTCATAGGGTCAAGTAACTCGAGACACCATAAAAGCTGCGAAAAACACCATCGCTAGACCAAGTACTATGGCCAAACCCGTTTGAATATCTAGTAGCACACTGCCCCAAACACCGCCAGTAACGGCCAACTGGGCCAAAATCACCGCAAACACCACCATTTGTCTAGGGGAGTGGGCCCACAGTCTTGCAGTCAATGCAGGTAGTATTAATAGACCACTAATTAATAAGCTACCCACTGCTTGCAGCGCTAAAGCACAAAACCCAGCCAAAACACCCATAAAAAATAAGCGTTGAAGGATAGCATTAATCCCTGCCACCTGTGCTAGATCGGCATGAGTGGCTAAGATGACTTGCTGACGCCATATGTAAATTAAAAAAGCAAGACCAATAGCCACATAGATCGATAACATAGGTAAGTCGCTCCAGCTTACCTCTAAAAGGTTACCAAATAAATAACCTAGAACATTCGCTTGCATTTGGGTTAAGTGGGTTAAGGTTAATAAGCCCAAACATAACATTGACACTGATACCACTGCCAATAAGGCATCACTCGGCAGACGCTCGTCTTCTAACCAGATTAGACTGATCACCACCAGAACACTGACTAAGCCAATACCTAATGCAAATGGCAGGTGCCATAAAGCAGCCAAAGCGACGCCAAACAAAGTCCCATGAGCTAGTGCATCAGCAAAAAACGACATACGTCGCCAAAGTACTAAACAGCCCAAGGGGGCAGATAATAAGGCCAACAAACTGCCACAAATCCAGGCAGGCGCTATGATATCGAGCCATTCATTAAGCATACAAGCGGTATTCCGAAAAAAATTTTTTAAGAGGTTTAAAAAGCGGTTTAGTTTTATAAGTTCAGCCGTAAAGACTTAATCTTGCATACTTTATTTCAGAATCATAATCTATCTCAAAATCATACCTTATCTCAAAACATACTCTATCTCAAAACATACTCTATCTCAAAACAATGTTAACGGGTCAAAAACACGTCGGCAGAATAAATAATTGTTTAGGATAGCTGCGAACCATGGTGTAAACAGTCATGAGGTTTATGAATATAAGGTTGTTCATACTGATGCCCAAATAGTTTTTTGAATTCTTCAGAAACACCCAGATCGCTAGGTTGTCCCTCGCAGCAAATATGCTTATTTAAGCATATAACCCTACGGCTACCCCGCATTACCCAGTGTAAGTCATGAGAAACCACCACCATGGCACATCGCAAAAAGGCAGGCAAGTCATCGATAAACTCATATAGCCAGCGTTCACTTTCAGGATCTAGACCTTGCATAGGTTCATCTAAAACCAACAAATTCGGTTTTGATAGTAAGGAGCGAGCCAGTAAAATCCTTTGGGTTTCTCCTCCAGACAAATGGATCACCTGTTTTTTAAGCAATTGTGTTACCGACAGACGTTCATATAAATAGGCCTGTTCCGTTGCGGTCACTCTTTTTGTGGTTTGAGCCAATAAGTCTTCTACGCGCAGTGGCAAAATGGCCGGTACGGTAAACTTTTGAGGCACATAACCTAGCTTAAGATTAGGGTGACGGCTAATCTTTCCTGAGCTTGGCTCAATTAATCCCAGAATAAGCTTCATTAGGGTAGACTTACCAGCGCCATTAGGCCCAATGACACTTATTTTTTCATTGGGTAATATTTGCAAGCTGATGTCAGTTAATAAAGTTTTTGATTCATGGGCAGCCGACTGAGTATGTGAAGCGGCTTTGGCTGATCGTGCGCCGCTAAGCCATCCTGTACGCTTAGCAGATGACGGTTTAGAAGGTAATTTAATTAAAATCTGTGAGTCATTACTGGTTTTACTCGAAAATTTTGATTCACCTATACCGCGGCTACTCACTTCAAACCCAATACGTTGTAGGGTGATAAGTGGCGTAGTCTCAGTGATTGTATTTGGCTCTGTGAAGGATGAAATAGCCACTTTATCAGTATGTTTTAGCTGGTTGGATTGCGGCATATACTACGCATCCTCTATAGAAGCTTCAGATAATGGTAAACAAGTTTGACATAAACCTTTGAGTTCCATCACACTTTGCTCAACCTTAAACCCTACTTCATTTTTTACAAAGCCAACTATGTCTTGAGCTGGTATACCGCTAAACTCTTGCACACGACGACATTCATTGCAGAGTAAAAATACTGCATTATGGGCATCACGTGGATGACAACAAGGTACAAAAGCATTGATTGAAGTCAGTTGATGGATAAAGCCAAAATCCAATAAAAATTCTAAAGTGCGATAAATGGTTGGGGGAGCCACCATTTTAGCTTTTTCAGCAGACTGCTCACGAGTTTGTTGTAAACTTTGGATTAAATCATAAGCGCCTAACGGTTTATCGGACTCTAAAATAAGCTGATATACCGTGCGTCTTAAAGGCGTAAATCTAGCCCCTTTAGCGCTACAAGTTTGCTCAGCAGTCTGTAAGCGAGCACTAATAGCTTCATCGTCTAGAGCATGAACATCATGTGAATGTGCCTCATGTTGATCACAAGGACTATCCTGACAATCAAGAGCAAAGTTAGCAGGGTGAATCATGGCAAGCCTCGAGCTACTGAATTATTTTTTTGAGAAAAGTCTTAAATTATCATTTGTTATAGTATAACATATCTGATAAATAATGGTTTAGTTATACATTCTTTAGTAATACATTTTGTATTTAACCATTTTTATTCCATCCTTGTAACACTACTTTAATTTTAATTATAGAGATTGCTATGTCTACAGCTACAGAATATCTAAATCCAATTATTATTTCCCTAAAGCGTCTATTGATAGGTAGTCTTACCACTTCTGCAATTATAACAGCCTCTACTTTAGCAACAGCTAGTGATCACAAGCATGAGGAACACGCTCATGAAGAACACGCTCATGAGGAACACGCTCATGAAGAACATGAGCATGAGGAACACGAGCATGAACAACACGAAGAACACAATGAAGTACATACCCCCACACCCAAAAGAGCGGCTATTAATCAACCAAGCATACCACTAGCCTCTTTACCTGCATCTGTTACAAATAAAACCGAAATTGCGATCAGTAATTATCCGTTATTTTTGTTGAGTGAAGCAGTAACCAAGGGTGCGCCTTCTGGAAAATTATTATTACAGCCTGGTGACGTCGGGCATCATGGAACCTTAAGTCCTAGTGCTATTAAAACAGTTAAAGACAGTCGCTATGTGGTTTGGTTTGGTAATGAACTTGAGTCAAATCTAGTCAACTCTGTGGGTAAAAGTGCAAATAGTATAAGTTTATTTAGCTTCAACGCATTCAAGCGCCGACCATTACGAGATATTAAAGCACAGCCTATTGCGGGAACTTTAGATCCGCACATTTGGTTAGAGCCTGAAAATGCAAAGGCTATCACTCGAGCATTAGGATCTCTTTATAGCCGAGCCAATCCGAAATATAAAGCCGTTTATGCCACCAACGTGCGTAATTTTGAAAAACAGATGAATCAGGCAGTGTTGCAGGCTCAAAGCAAAACATCCAAACCAAGACCTTACTGGGCGTATCACGATGCTTTTGGCTACATAGAATCTGCCTTGAATTTAAAGCTGGCTGGCGCCCTTACCTCTGATCATCATCTTCCACCTAAAGCTAGTCAATTTGTTTGGCTAAACTCAACCCGACCCAAACCAACTATGTGTATGGTATTGCAAACTGAGAACAATAAAGGAGCATTGAATAAGTTAAATCCAGTGAATAGCACTGTTCAGCAAGAAGATATGAGTGCCGCCACTGATTTTGTATCAGGTTGGCTTAAATTGGCGACCAATATCAATCGTTGTATCGGCTAGCTTAGATATGATTGATATAATAATTATCAACTAATAAATCATTTAAATGGTCGTAGACATATTTGAAGGCACTTCAATAATTATTTACAGATTTGCATAATAAAACTATTTGACAAAAGCTACCTTTTTTCTTGCTTTAACTATAAGCTGTCTTTATAATAGTTCGCGTTTTGGTCAATAGAAAAGATATGTCAAATCCTTCAAATATGCCGTTACGCGCATCACAGCGCAAAGCGATGCAGCGAAAGAGATTACGTCAACAGGCCTTGTATAGGGTTGGCTTGCTACTAGCCATAATTGTCATTGCTTGCATTATTGATCTGTCGTTTTTTTCTAAAGGCTCAAGCCTTGAGGCTAATGATCAAATACAACTGGTTATCGCAAAAAGCGTGGCTTTAGGAGCCATGCTGAATTGGTTAGCGCAGTCTGTATTTAGTTGGTTTGTTTTTAGATCTACGGGTGCCAAATTTAGACATAATATCGTTGGCCAAATGTATATCGGTCAAATTATCAAATGGATTATAGTAATTAGCGGTTTTAGCATTATTTTCATGACTGTAGAGTCGTTTTCTGCTGTCGCTGTCATGGTTGGATTTATTATGATGCAGATAGGCCACTTTTTTAGCCTCTCAAAAAACTATTAAAGTCTATAACTATCTTGCATTAGCTGTTACATAATACAATCATTCAAGGCTATTACCGCTAATAAGTTAATTAAGTTACTATTTCTATAGTCATCTTTTTAGGTGATAAGTTATAGGTATTAAGTGCTTAAAATACTCAATAAATAGTGTATGATGTGCGTGAAGAATTAAATGAATTTTTCTAATGAAGTTACAAAGCTGAAATATAACCTAAAAAATCAACAATATCTTTACAGTTCTACTTGTCTACTTGTCTACTTTAATATAAGTAGAAAATTTTTGAGCGCCATTAATTAATTAGCCAAGAATGATGCAAGCGTATGAATATGCATTTTTTGCTAATTGATTTAAAGGTTAACACACACTTATAAGAAGCTTAGATTATGGCAGCTGAAATATCCTCGACTGATTATATTGCGCACCATTTGACCAACTGGACTTACGGCTACTTACCCGGTGAAGGTTGGAAGGTTGCTCATACAGCTAAAGAAGCAGGTGAAATGGGCTTTATGGCCATTCATTTGGATTCAATGCTTTGGTCAATTGGCCTAGGTATTCTTTTTTGTGCATTATTTTGGATAGTTGCTAAAAAAGCAACATCAGGTGTTCCAGGTAAGTTACAATCAGCAGTTGAAATGGTTGTGGATTTTGTGGACACCAACGTTCGTGATTCATATAACGGTACGTCAAAATTAATTGCACCCTTAGCGTTAACAATCTTTGTGTGGATATTCTTAATGAACTTGATGGACTTAATACCCATCGACTATGTTCCGCATATCGCACAAAAAATTGGTGCGGCTATGGGTCATGATCCTCATCATGTATTCTTTAAGATTGTACCAACCACTGACCCTAACGTAACACTTGGAATGTCTTTTTCAGTGTTTGCTTTGATTATCTATTATAGTATCAAAGAAAAGGGACTTGGAGGCTTTGTTGGTGAGTTAACACTTCATCCATTTAGCGCTAAAAATCCAATTGCAAAAATTATTTTAATCCCGATCAATTTCATCTTAGAGTTTGTTACTCTAATTGCTAAACCTATTTCGCTTGGTTTACGTCTATTTGGTAACATGTATGCCGGTGAATTGATTTTTGTATTGATTGCCTTAATGCCATTTTGGATTCAATGGGCACTGTCAGTACCTTGGGCGATTTTCCATATCTTAATTATTACACTTCAGGCGTTCGTGTTTATGATGTTAACCATAGTTTATCTATCGTTAGCGTCACAAACTGAACATTAATTAAAGTTTTTTTCTTAGGTAAATGAGGATACATCAATGGATCCAGTATTAGGTGGTTACACAGTTATCGCAGTTGCATTACTAATTGGTTTTGGCGCTTTAGGCACAGGCATTGGTTTTGCTATTTTAGGTGGTAAGTTTCTAGAAGGCGTAGCACGTCAACCTGAGCTTGGCTCACAGTTGCAGACTCGTATGTTCATTGTAGCCGGTCTTCTTGATGCGGTACCAATGATTGGTGTTGGTATTGCGATGTTATTATTATTCGCTAACCCTCTAGCTTAATTTAAACATCAGTGAGCCCTGTTGACCATTCGCAATGACTTAGAAAGCTTTATCAGATATCGAATGGTCAATGATCCTGATTTTTATTAATAAAGAGGTGATCGTGTGAATATCAATCTAACCCTAATCGGTCAGTCCATAGCGTTTGCATTTTTTGTATTATTTTGCATGAAGTTTATTTGGCCTGCGTTAATGGGTGCTATTGAAGAGCGTCAGCGTAAGATCGCTGAAGGTCTGAATGCAGCTGAAAAGGCAAAATTAGACTTAGCAAATGCTGAGCAATCGGTAGAACAAGAGCTTGCTACTGCTAAAGTAAAAGCTGCTGCACTGATTGAACAGGCAAATAAAAGCGCAAACCAGCTTATCGAAGAAGCAAAAGTACAGGCAGAAGTTGAAGGCGAACGTATTCGTCAGCAAGCCCGTGAGTCAATCGATCTCGAAATTAATCAAGCACGTGAGAGTTTACGCACTCAAGTTTCTGAGCTTGCAGTTTTAGGTGCTGAACAAATTCTTAAAGAGAGAGTTGATGTACATCAGCATGCCAAAATGTTAGAAGATTTAGCTGCTAAATTGTAATTTATAAAATAAGTTATTTTTTAATAAGTCATCTACAAACTGGTAGCTAACTTATAAGTGATATATATTAGTCTTAAGATTTATCGTTACTAGGCTGAAGTGAATTGGCTTCAGCTTTATAGAACTTTTTAAATTATGCTTTAGTAAGTTGATTTGAGTTTATAGCTAAGCGATATAAGGCTGATTGTCATGAATCAACTTTTTATACTTGGTTTGTTTTATATAAAGTTTTAAATAAAATTTGTGGCTAAGAGGACATAATGGCTGAATTATCTACACTAGCGAGACCCTATGCCAAGGCAGCATTTGATTATGCGTTTGAAAACTCAGTCATTGGCGAGTGGGAAGATTTCTTGTTGATCGCAAGCAACGTGGTCGGTGATTCTGCCTTTGTGCAAATGCTTGATAACCCCGCAGTTACCATCGATCAAAAAGCTGAGACACTAATCAGTATTTATGATGATCATGTTATCTCTACTCAAGGGCAAGCGTCTTCTCGTTTATCAGTAGCAACAACCCCAATCAAAAATTTTGTGCATCAACTTGCCGAGCAAGAACGTTTGAGTCTATTACCCCAAGTATTAGAACAATATCGTTTACATCGTGCTAAGACTTTGAAGCAGATTAATGTATATATTACGTCTGCTTATCCATTAGATGACGTTCAGCGTACGATGATTCAAAGTCGATTAGAAGAGTCACTAAAAGCTTCTGTGATTCTTCAAGAAGATGTAGATCCTAGTTTATTAGCGGGTGCCACCATTAAAATTGGCGACAAGCTTGTTGATGACTCGGTGCGTGGAAAATTAAAACAGTTAAAAACACAGCTAACTGCTTAACGCATTATTAATAATGATAGTTAAATATGCTTACAAGTTAATTTGTAATGTAAATAAATTATTATTAAGAGCTTAAACTCTATTTTATCTTCGTATCATTTCTTTGAAGATTCTTAAGCTTTATATCCGGCGAGTAAGCAGGCAATCACAAATTAAAGGAAACAAGGCAATGCAACAATTGAATCCAGCAGAGATCAGTCAACTGATTAAGCAGCGAATTCAAGACCTTGATACAGGTGCAACCGCTAAGAATGAAGGCACTATTGTCAAAGTATCTGATGGTATTGTACAGATTCATGGTCTTGAAGATGCAATGTACGGTGAGATGATTGAATTTGAAGGCGATGTCTATGGTATGGCATTGAACCTTGAGCAAGACTCCGTAGGTGCGGTTGTTTTGGGTGATTACCTAGGTCTTCAAGAAGGTCAAAAAGCTTACTGTACTGGCCGTATTTTAGAAGTACCAGTAGGTCCTGAGTTACTTGGTCGTGTCGTTGACGCTTTGGGTAACCCTATTGATGGTAAAGGCCCTATCAACGCTAAGCTTACTGATAAAGTAGAAAAAATTGCACCAGGTGTTATTGCTCGTCAATCAGTTGATGAGCCAGTAATGACAGGCTACAAAGCTGTTGATACCATGATTCCAATCGGTCGTGGTCAGCGTGAGCTTATCATTGGTGACCGTCAAACGGGTAAAACTGCATTGGCTATCGATGCCATTATTGCTCAGAAAACATCTGGTATTAAGTGTGTATACGTGGCCATTGGTCAAAAGCGCTCTACTATTGCTAACGTAGTACGTAAGCTTGAAGAAAGCGGTGCATTGGCTTATACCACAGTTGTCGTGGCATCAGCTTCTGAACCAGCTGCTTTACAGTATATTGCACCATATTCTGGTTGTACAATGGGTGAGTACTTCCGTGACCGCGGTGAAGATGCTTTAATCGTATATGATGATTTATCAAAGCAAGCAGTAGCCTATCGTCAGATTTCTTTACTATTACGTCGTCCACCAGGTCGTGAAGCTTATCCAGGTGACGTATTCTATCTTCATTCACGTTTACTTGAGCGTGCATCACGCGTAAACGCAGCGTATGTAGAAGAGTTCACTAAGGGTGAAGTAAAAGGTCAAACAGGTTCTTTAACTGCGTTACCTATCATTGAAACCCAAGCTGGTGACGTATCTGCTTTCGTACCAACCAACGTAATCTCTATTACCGATGGTCAGATTTTCTTAGAATCCAGTTTATTTAACTCGGGTATTCGTCCTGCGGTTAACGCTGGTATTTCAGTATCACGTGTTGGTGGTGCTGCTCAAACTAAGATCATTAAAAAATTATCAGGCGGCATCCGTACTGCATTGGCTCAGTATCGAGAACTAGCGGCATTTGCCCAGTTTGCTTCTGACCTAGATGATGCTACCAAGCAACAACTAGATCATGGTGAGCGTGTTACTGAACTTATGAAACAGAAGCAGTATGCCCCAATGTCTGTAGCTGAACAATCCGCGGTTATCTATGCTTCAAACGAAGGTTACTTGTCTGATATCCCAGTTGAAAAAATCGGCGCCTGGGAAGCAGCTTACCTGCGTTATATGTATGACGAACAAGCTGATCTTATGAAAGAAATCAACGACACTGCAAACTATAATGATGATATTGCAGGCCGTTTAAAAGCTTCAGTAGAAACGTTCTTACAAAACCACACGTTTTAAGTTATAAAAGGTGCGATTAGTTAAGCTAATCGCACTAGTTGAAATGTGAGTAATAGATTAATCCTCATTTAAACCCCGCCGAATTGGAATTGTTATGGCAAGTTTAAAAGAAATTCGTGCTAAGGTTACTAGCATTAAAAGTACGCAGAAAATTACGCGTGCAATGCAAATGGTAGCCGCCAGTAAAATGCGCCGTGCTCAAGAGCGTATGGAAGTTGGTCGTCCTTATTCTGATAATATGCGTCGAGTGGTATCACACTTAGTAAACGCTTCTTCAGACTATAAGCACCCTTATATGACTAACCGTCAAGTAAACCGTGTCGGCTATATATTAGTGACTTCTGATCGTGGTTTGGCAGGTGGATTGAATATCAACCTATTTAAAGAGTTGATGCATCATGTCAAAGAATTTCAAAACCAGTCAGTGCAAGCTGAGTTTGCTGTAATAGGCTCTAAGGGCGTTAGCTTTTTTAAGAGTTTTGGTGGCAAAGTAACTTCAGCAGTTACAGATTACGGTGATAATCCTAGCTTTGAGCAATTAAATGCTCCAGTACAAGCCATGCTAGATGACTATGCTAAGGGACACTTAGATCGCATTTTTGTGGTTTATAATAAATTTGTGAACGCAATGACACAAAAACCTATTGTCAATCAACTGGTGCCACTTCCAAATGAAGCGGTTGATTCAAGTTCAGGTATCCAAACTGAATTGAGTTGGGATTATATCTATGAGCCTGATGTTAAAACCCTAATTGATGGTTTGTTAGGCCGTTATATTGAGTCAATCGTATATCAAGCGGTCATGGAAAACATTGCTTCAGAGCAGTCAGCACGTATGGTAGCTATGAAAGCAGCTACGGATAATGCTGGTGACCTAATTAATGATTTACAGTTAGTTTATAACAAGCTGCGTCAAGCGGCAATTACCCGAGAGATTTCGGAAATTGTCGGCGGTGCTGCTGCTGTTTCCTAATTGACATACCTATATTTTTAGAAGTTCAAGGAGAACGCCATGAGTAGCGGTCGTATAGTACAGATTATTGGCGCAGTTATTGACGTCGAATTTACCCGCACTGACGTGCCTCAAGTTTATGATGCATTGGTTGTTGACGGTACGGATACTACATTAGAAGTTCAGCAACAGCTGGGTGATGGTGTGGTTCGTACTATTGCAATGGGATCTACTGAAGGTCTTAAGCGTGGTTTGTTAGTAACCAATACTGGTGCTCCAATTACAGTACCAGTTGGCGATGCAACCTTAGGTCGTATTATGGACGTATTGGGTCGACCTATTGATGAACAAGGTCCAGTAAATTCTGTTGATCATTGGTCAATTCACCGTCAAGCGCCTTCATATGACGAACAAGCCAATAGTACCGATCTTTTAGAAACGGGTATTAAAGTAATTGACTTACTTTGCCCATTCGCTAAAGGTGGTAAAGTTGGTCTGTTTGGTGGTGCCGGTGTTGGTAAAACCGTAAACATGATGGAATTGATTAATAACATTGCTCTTAAACACTCAGGTTTATCAGTATTTGCTGGTGTAGGTGAGCGTACTCGTGAAGGTAACGATTTCTACCACGAGATGCAAGAAGCGGGTGTTGTTGATGTAGAAAACTTCACAAACTCAAAAGTTGCGATGGTTTATGGTCAGATGAATGAGCCACCGGGTAACCGTTTACGTGTTGCACTGACTGGTCTAACTATGGCTGAGTATTTCCGTGATCAGACTGATGAAAACGGTAAAGGTAAAGACGTTCTATTATTCGTTGATAACATCTACCGCTACACACTAGCGGGTACTGAAGTATCAGCTCTATTAGGTCGTATGCCATCAGCTGTGGGTTATCAGCCAACATTAGCTGAAGAGATGGGTGTTTTACAAGAGCGTATTACCTCTACTCAGACCGGTTCTATTACTTCTATCCAAGCGGTATATGTACCTGCGGATGACTTAACAGATCCATCACCAGCTACTACGTTTGCTCACTTAGATGCTACAGTTGTACTAAGTCGTGATATCGCATCTCAAGGTATTTACCCAGCGATTGACCCACTTGATTCAACTTCTCGTCAGTTAGATCCATTGGTAATCGGTGAAGAGCATTATAATGTTGCTCGTGGTGTTCAGGAAGTTCTACAGCGTTATAAAGAACTTAAAGACATCATTGCTATTCTAGGTATGGATGAGCTTTCTGAAGAAGATAAAATGGTCGTATACCGCGCTCGTAAAATTCAGCGTTTCTTATCACAGCCATTCCATGTTGCTGAAGTATTCACTGGTGCACCAGGTAAATACGTTTCACTTCGTGATACCATTTCAAGTTTCCGTGATATCTTAGATGGTAAGTATGACGATCTTCCAGAGCAAGCATTCTATATGGCTGGTAGCATCGATGAAGTTGTGGCCAAAGCTGAGAAATTAAAGTCGAAAGCGGCTTAGCTTAAAGCTGACCACTTAGAAATTAATTAGCTATAGATTTAAGCATGATATGATCAAATCAAGTCATGCTTAGATATATTGATAATTACCGTCTATCGATAAATTAATTTAAATATTAACTAGTAAGTTAATGAGTAAATAACGGAGAGTCGCATGGCAACCTTACAGTGCCGAGTAGTTAGTGCTCGTGAAGAGATTTATGCTGGTGAGATCAGTATGTTAATTGCGACGGGTAGTGAAGGTGAAGTAGGTATCTTAGCGGGGCACACTCCTCTTATCACACTATTAAAGCCGGGCTCAATGCGAATCCAATTACCGGACGGTAGCGAAGAAGTTATCTATGTATCGGGTGGGGTTCTAGAAGTTCAGCCTAAGCTAATCACAGTACTTGCAGACACTGCAGTACGTGCAGATGACTTAGATGAAGCAAAAATTGTTGAAGCTCGTAAGCAAGCAGAACAAATGCTGGTTAATCAGTCGGATACTTTACAAACAAATGCTGCATTGGCTTCACTGGCAGAGTCTGTGGCTCAGCTACAAACGATTAGAAAATATCGTAACCGTGCATAAGGTTGGCTATGTCTACTGGTGGCAACTGTTGAGTAAGTGTTAACTACTTATCAAAATAATCAAACAGCCTATATTAGGCTGTTTTTTTATGTGCTAAGATTACGTATATTACTTTTTACATTATGGATTAATGTATATTTAGTAAGACTTGTAACGGTTTATTAATATATCTAATTGAATACGTTAAAAAAGAACCTACTTTAGGTTTCATTTTTTTGAGGAATTAAAGATGTCAACAACTGAAGAAGAACAAACTCCACGAATTTTGATCGTTGAAGATGATGAGCGTTTGGCCATGTTAACCCAAGATTATTTGGTAAAAAATGGTATGGATGTGGCCATTGAAACTGATGGTAATCGTGCTATACGTCGTATCATTAATGAACAGCCTGATTTGGTTGTACTTGATGTTATGTTGCCAGGCAGTGATGGCCTAACGGTATGTCGTGAAGTACGTCCTCACTATCATAGCCCAATTTTAATGCTAACGGCACGTACCGAAGATATGGACCAAGTACTAGGTCTTGAGATGGGTGCGGACGATTATGTGGCAAAACCTGCACAACCTCGTGTTTTATTGGCTCGTATCCGTGCTTTATTACGTCGTTCTGACAATGCACCTTCAGAAGAAGTACCACAGCGTCTAGAGTTCGGTGAATTGGTTATCGATAACGGTGGCCGATCAGTGACTCTAAATGGTGAGTTGGTTGATTTCACCAGTGCTGAATATGACCTATTATGGTTATTGGCTTCTAACGCAGGTCGTATTTTATCTAGAGAAGATATATTTGAACGTTTACGTGGTATTGAGTATGACGGACAAGATCGTTCAATCGACGTTCGTATTTCACGTATCCGACCTAAGATTGGCGATGATCCTGAAAATCCAAAACGCATCAAGACGGTACGTAGTAAAGGTTATTTATTCGTTAAAGAAGGCAATTAAACCTAACTATGTAATGAAGTCTTTAGGTGATAATGTCATTGGATGATATAAGTCTTTAGCGTTTAATTACAAAGATTTAAACCACAGTGCTTAGATAAAGGTCAGATTTTAACTGGCCTTTTTTTATGTCTAGAATTTAAAGCTTTTTATATGATGCCAATTATTATGCTTTATCTACACCTAAGCCTATCATTATTACATTTCTTGTTCCTAAACAACAAAATATAAAATAATAAAGTACGGTTAAAACGATATAATTGAACTGATATCAAGACACGTAACTGGTTAGGTTAAAAACTTAATTTAGGGTAAACTAGGACAAAATAAAATTTATTAGATTTCGTATGCCAATATTCTCATCATTAAAACACAGTATTTTTCTACGCATTTATGCAGGGTTATTATTGGTCTGTCTATTTGTAGCGCTATTTGCCCAATTATTGGTAGATACCATTAACAAAGAGCGTGTACAAGCGTATCGAGAAAACGTGGCTTCAGGTGCCTTATACTTAGTAAGCTCTGGCCTGCAGCAACAATCCTCAGAAACGCAGCGTGAGTATTGGCTTAACGATATAAGTCAGTTATTTGGTAATAACTTTAGCATCCAACCTAGATCTAAAATTGATTTTAAAGCCAGTGAATTAAAGCGTCTTGAAGAAAATAAGACCGTTGTTCGTTATGTGGCCCAGCCTGCTCATGCCGATATCTTTCACCCTATTCCGGGGGAAGATAATGTCATTACAGTGCGTATCAGCAAAGTCACCGAACAACAAGTACGTGCTATGGCGGTTTTATTATTAAATGATTTGTCCTATTACAAGGACCTTAAAAGTAAAAGACAGCGGTTGAACGAAATATCAAACCAATTTGCTTTTCCACTGAGTATAGAAAAGGTCAATAGTTTAGATTTAGATGATGATCAGTTGCGGCGTTTAGATAGAGATGAAGTGGTCATGCTTTTTCGCGATAGTACCCGAGCTGATGACTCTTCTATCAAAATTATTGCCCCATCTGAGTTAGAAAATATGGCTGTGGTCATTGGGCCTGTTAGTCTATTTAAATGGTTCCCATTCAACCTGATTATAAGTGTTGTTTTAATCAGTATGTTCCTTATAAGCTTGGGTGTTTATGCCTTAATTTTCCCACTAGAGAGAAAGCTTCAATTAATTCAATCAGGGGTAAACGATGTAGGCGATGGCAATCTTGATACGAAGGTACAAGTGGTGGGGCAAGATGAGATAGCGAGATTGGCAGCAACTTTTAACGCCATGATTGAACATATCAAACGCCTTATCGAATCACAGCGTGAGTTAACACGGGCAGTATCGCATGAACTTCGTACACCAGTGGCTAGAATCCGCTTTGCAGTAGACATGTTAGCTGATACTGATGACCAAGAGTCACGTGAAATGCAGCGTGATTATATAGATCAAGATATAGAATCATTAAACGGTCTCATTGATGAAATTTTAACTTATGCTAAATTAGAAGAAGGGTCACCAAAGCTTGATCTAGAATCGGTCAGCTTAAAAGAGTTGGTTGACCAAATTGTGCGTGAGACTAATGCATTAGGTAAACCGATAGAAGTGACAGGTATAGCACCATCATCAAAAGTAACCGCTGTGGCGGATAGACGCTATCTACACCGTGTGGTTCAGAATTTAGCGGGTAATGCTTTACGTTATGCTGAAACTAAAATTATAATTAGTGCCGGTGTGCGTAAAGGAGAAGCTTACGTTAGCGTAGAAGATGATGGTCATGGTATTGCAGAAGAAGACAGAGATAAGGTGTTTGTACCCTTTGCCCGTCTTGATGACAGTCGAACTCGGGCGTCTGGCGGTTATGGATTAGGCTTGTCCATTGTGTCAAGGATTGCCTTTTGGTTTAATGGTACTATGTCAGTAGATGAAAGCCCCAAGCTTGGCGGGGCAAGGTTCACGATGCGTTGGCCAATTAAACCTTTAACACAAACTATCTCGGCTGATCAATTAACCCAAGAAAAAGGGGCACGTAAAATTATCGAAAGTGACGAGTAAATGACTAATTATGCCTAATTAAAAGCTTCATAATTGAAAATAGACTAAGATTAAGTTTAATATTATTTATTTCAATAATATTAATTTAAATAACATCAATTTCAATACTATCAATTCCAATACCATCAATAAAGAATAAAGCCCTAGCGTTTACTAATAAAGCTTGGGCTTTTTTTATGGTTATAACAATAGCACTTTAGCATTGAACTTAGTGAAATAATAGGCATGAATCTTAACAATCAACAATGTCATCAACAGTGTTATCAGCAGTATTATCACCATTATTATCACCAATGTTTGGTTGAGTTTGAGACACTAGCGGAATTCTGACGCAGACTTGTAGTCCTCCTTCAGGATGGTTAATCGCTTCTACCGTACCGTGATGCAAGGCTGAGATGCGCTGTACGATAGCCAAGCCTAAACCACTACCCTGAGTAGTGCGAGCTGATTCTCCTCGCTCAAAAGGCTGCATAATGCGCTGTAGATGCTCCTTTGCCACTCCTGTACCACAATCACGTACACATATAATTAATTGTTCTTTTGCTTTACGAACGATACCAGGGGTTGAAACTGAAACTTCATCATCATGATCAATGTTCTGAGAGTTAAAAGTCGGGGTAATGGTCGCAGTCAAATAAATAGGCGGTTTGCCATAACGCTGAGCATTAACGATTAGATTGACTATCAAGCGTTTGATAGATAAAGGTCGCACTGCAACTTCTCTTAAACCATCGGTTTGATAAATAAATTCAAGCGGGGCAAATTGGACCATGATTTCTTGAAATATATTGTCTAGATCCGTTAAGCGAACCGGCTCATCTGAACCGTCTTTCATAAAGGATATAAATTGCTCCAAAATTGCATCCATATCCTCAATGTCATAAATCAGCCCCTCTCGAAAGAACTCATCAGGCAGCATTTCAGCAGTTAAACGCATACGGGTTAGCGGGGTACGTAAATCATGGGAGATACCTGCAAGCATAATGGTACGCTCTTTTTGTGCTTGGTTTAAGGTGCTAAATAATCGATTAAAAGCCATATTAACTCGGCGAATCTCAGTGCTACCAGAGTTTGTGGGTAAAGTAGTGGCACTGCCTAAGCGAATATAGTTGGTGGCGGCCTGCTGTAACTTACGAAGGGGACGGTTAAGTTGACGCACCAGTAGCAAGATGGTCAATAAAGTGAATAAGGGAATACCAAATAAGAAAAATATCAGAGAACTTGGGCTGTATTGAGCATAAAATATAACAGGTTCACGTATCCAAAACTCTGGCGATGCTGTATCCTGAACCCACAGTTGCGGTGTCGGTTTAAACTTAAAATAAACCACAACATCACGGCCTAGTTGTTGGCTGATTTCTTGCTGAATAATATCGGTAAAAAACCCAACCACAGCTTTATCAGACACATCAGGAAAATGACTGGGGTCATCTACGACCACAACATGATTATTGGCCAAAATCCATCGTTTTATTTCTTCATTGTTAGCCCAATGTTCACGAGTTGCTGTAACCAATTTAAGCTCGGTAGTAAGGTAGCGAGCATGGTTTTTTAACTCAGGCAAATATAGACTTCGCCAAAAAAACCAGATAGACAGTACCACACTTACCGTCACCATTAACATAACGGCAAGCGTTGTCTGCCAAGTGTTTGAATAAGGTCTAGAACCGAATCGAGACAAAACGGAACGTGAAGATGTATTAGTCATTGGGATATCGCTTAGTAATTTAACAAGGGTTACAGTTTTAATTAAGTAAAAGGTTTCCAAGTCATTAGAATTCTGATATAATTATGCCCTTTTTGGTATACCTACGGAAGAGAGAACTCAAATGGTTGTTATACGTTTAGCACGGGGCGGTGCCAAAAAACGCCCATTCTATCAAGTTGTTGTAGCAGATCAACGTCGTTCACGCGATGGCCGTTACATCGAAAATTTAGGTTTTTATAACCCATTAGCGAAAGGTCAAGAAGTTGAATTTCGTCTAGACATGGATGCTTATAATGCTTGGATCGAAAAAGGCGCACAGCCTTCAGACCGCGTTAAAGCATTAGCTAAAGGTTATAAGCCTGCTACTGAAGAAGTAACTGCTTAAGACATAATTTGTTTTGCAATGGGATAGTATCTCATTGCAATGCAGTTTTGAGTAATTGTTTTTTTATTAATTGTGGCTGAGCAGGTCTTATGACAACACCAAACGCTGACAGTCTTATGAAAGTAGGGCAGCTAAAAAAACCATACGGCATTAAAGGTTGGTTATGGGTTTTTAGTGAAACTGAGGATCGAGAAGCTATTTTTAGTTATTCGCCTTGGTGGATGAAGACAGCAACAGGGTTTAAACCGTTGACTGTCACTGAATGGCGTAAGCAAGGATCTGGTATAGTGGCTCAATTTGAGCAGGTACCTGATCGTAATATTGCTGAGACCATGAATGGCGTTAGCATTTGGATTGATAAAGACAGCTTACCTGGCACTGCTGAAGACGAGTATTACTGGTCTGATTTGGTTGGCTTAAAGGTCATTAATAAACAACACGAATGTCTTGGTACTGTTAAAGAGCTATTTGAAACCGGTGCACACCCTATTATGGAGGTAGTGCCTAGTAGCGATAGTATCGACGACGAACCTCGAATGATTCCTTGGCACAAACAAACTGTCGATGTTGTAGATTTGGCTGCTGGGCAGATGGTTGTTGATTGGGAACGTGATTTTTAAGAGATTTTTAATTAGGTCTTTTAATTTGAATTGTTTTTATAATGCTATCAGCTGTTTTGATATTTGACAATTATTTTGAATAAGTTTGGAGGTGACCTTTTGTATTTCGCTGTCATCACCATACTACCTGAAATGTTTACCGCTATAAGCGAGTTTGGTATCACTGGTAGAGCTGTACAAAATAATCAAGTCATAATCGATTGCATAAATCCTCGAGATTTTACGACAGACAATTATCGCCGTATTGATGAACGCCCTTTTGGGGGTGGACCAGGTATGGTAATGATGGCAGAACCTTTGGCTAAAGCCATAGATTATGCCAAATCGCAAGCCAGTCTAAATGGCTGTGCTACAGATTCAGAGCATTGTCCCGTTATTTATTTATCTCCGCAAGGCGATAAATTAGATGAACAAGCGGTGGTGGCATCACGTCATTATGATGCAATGATTTTGTTATGTGGTCGCTATGAAGGTATTGATGAGCGACTTATACAGCGTTATGTTGATATGGAAATTTCAATTGGGGATTTTGTATTGACTGGCGGTGAGCTTCCGGCAATGGTATTAATGGACAGCGTTATTCGAAGATTGCCCGATGTAATGGGTGATGCACAGTCCGCTGAGCAAGACTCGTTTGTTGAAGGGCTGCTTGATTGTCCACATTATACTAAGCCTCATAACTTTGAAGGTTTAATGGTGCCAGAAGTTTTATTGTCTGGTCATCATGCCAATATTGCACAGTGGCGGTTTGTGCAACAAGTTGAGCGTACCCAACAAAGGCGACCTGACTTGTGGCAAAAATTTACCCCGAATGCAGAGCAGGCTCGCTTGCTCAAAAAAGTTAAACATGACCTAAAGTCGTAATGGGATAGACCCAGAAACGTCTTTATATGCGCTTAGCTTAATTATTTTATTTATACCAGATTCCAACTAATGCCCTTAATTAATGTCCTTACTTAAACTGACAAAGTCCGAAGCTAAGGTCATCATAGGTTAATTAGTGCTATTGATCGAGTATCAATGGCAGTCAAAAACTTAATTTCTTATTCCTGTTTCTCCTTTGAGCTCGTTATTGAGTGAGAGGGGTTATTATTATAAACGGGTGGTATGCGACTTAGCCTATGCCGTCCCATGTGAGGAGCAATCTCATGAGTAATGCATATCCATTAGTACAAGCAGTTGAAAATTCACAACTACTTGAGCGTCCTAGTTTCTCTTCTGGTGATACTGTAGTGGTTCAAGTAAAAGTACGTGAAGGTGACCGTGAGCGTCTTCAGGCTTTTGAAGGCGTGGTAATCGCTAAGCGTAACCGTGGTCTTAACTCTGCATTCACCGTTCGTAAAATCTCAAGCGGCATCGGTGTTGAGCGTGCTTTCCAGTTACATTCACCAGTTATTCATAGCATTGAAGTTAAACGTCGTGGTGCTGTACGTCGTGCGAAACTTTACTACTTACGTGAGCGTTCTGGTAAATCAGCTCGTATCCGCGAAAAGTTATCACGTCGTGAAGATGTTCAAACTAAAACTGACGCAGGCGTTCCAGATGCAGTACAAACTGCGCCAGGAATCTAATACATCTAGGCTGATCCTAATATTAGGCTAAAGCATTAATTAGTTGTATACCAAAAAGAGCTGGTAATCATGTGTTATCAGGAAAAACCCTCAATCTGAAAAGGTTGAGGGTTTTTTGCTATCTAAATACAAGCTTGATGAGCGACTTTCTTTATCCATTACCTACGAGCAATTGGAAAAGCAAAATTTGAGTTTTTATACCTTCTTCCCAGCTCTGCTATGTTTGTCTACAAGAGAATGTTTGTTTGCTAGGGAATGTTTGTCTACAAGGATATATCAGCTTGTAATAAAGGCTTTAGGGCCCCATAAATACAAATATGTTAAATATTTTTGGTTTCGAAAATTATGGTCAATACGTCGACAACAGCAATGGATAATGAGCAAGTGGCAGGGCATGATAAACAGCTGCGCCTTAAGCATTTGATTAAGCGCCTGCCCAATTTACCCGGTGTGTATAAAATGCTCGGTAAACATGGTGATATCTTGTACGTAGGCAAGGCTAAGTCCCTTAAAAGCCGAGTAAATAGCTACTTTGCTAAAACAATAGATCATCCCAAGACACGAGCGCTAGTATCCCGCATTCATAATATTGAAACCATTATCACTCGCAGTGAAACCGAAGCGTTATTGCTTGAACAAAACCTAATTAAAGAATATCGCCCCCCGTATAATGTACTACTTCGTGATGATAAATCTTATTTATATGTGTTTATATCTGCCGATCAGCCTTACCCTAGATTGGCCTATGGGCGCGGCAAAGCCAAACATCAAAAAGGTAAGTTTTTTGGGCCTTTCCCTTCAGCGTATGCAGCGAAAGAAACGTTAGTACTGATGCAAAAGATGTTTCAAATGCGCCAATGTACCAATACCTTCTTTCGCCAACGTCAGCGTCCTTGCCTAGAGTATCAAATCAAGCGTTGTCGTGCGCCCTGCGTGGGATTGGTATCTCCAGAAGATTATGCGACCGATGTGCAAAATACTATTCGTTTCTTAAAAGGCGACTCTAGTGACATTCACACAGCATTGATAGACAAGATGGAGGTCGCAGCGGATGATTTAGATTTCGAAAAAGCGGCTTTTTATCGCGATCAATTGTCTATGCTACGCGAAGTCCAGTCTCGCCAAGCGGTTTATACTGTGCAGGGTGAAGCAGACGTTATCTCTATTGCCAGTCAGGCCGGCATGACCTGTGTCAATGTGCTTACAGTACGGGGAGGCCGGGTCTTAGGCGGTAAAAATTACTTCCCTGATGTCGATAGTAGTGAGCCGATTGAGGATAATTTGTCGGCATTTATAACCTCATTTTATTTCCAAGTGACCGACGACTTGCCTTTAGAGATTATCATTAGTCATGAGCTACCTGATCAAGATGCCTTGCAAGAAGCATTAAGTACGCATTTCGAAGCTAAGACCAGTATTAAGACCAATGTTCGTGAGCACCGCGCGCAGTGGTTGGATCTAGCCAAGCTAAATGCCACGAATGCTCTAAAAACCAAGCTTGGCGATTATTTAGAGTTGCACGCTAGGTTTGGCGCTTTAAAAGAAGTGCTTAAGCCAGTAACTCAAAATAATATCGATAGAGTTGAATGTTTTGATATTTCGCATACCATGGGAGAGGCAACTATAGCAAGTTGTGTGGTATTTGACCAAGGCGGGGCACGCAAACGAGATTATCGTCAATATGCCATTCATGGTGTTCAAGATGGTGATGATTATGCTGCTATGGCGCAAGCATTGAACCGTCGTTATAAGAAGCACCCATTACCCGATGTGTTGATTGTTGACGGCGGTAAAGGTCAGTTAAACATGGCAAAAAATGTGCTAACTGAGTTGGGTATCTTAAATGATACTTTGCTTATTGGCGTCGCAAAAGGAGAAGGGCGTAAGGCGGGACTTGAAGTGCTGCACTTTATTAATCATGAGCCTTTAGATCTGCCAATGGACTCAAAAGCGCTACACTTGATCATGAATATCCGTGATGAAGCGCATCGTTTTGCCATTACAGCACATCGTAAAAAGCGGGATAAACGCCGCTCAACATCGGTACTCGAAGTTATTCCAGGATTGGGCGAAAAACGTCGTCGTGATTTATTAAATCACTTTGGCGGATTACAACAATTACTAGGGGCATCGCAACAAGAGCTTGAAGGGGTTAATGGTATTGGAAGTGTAATGGCCAATACCATTTATAAAGTTTTGCATGAGTAATGTGATAAATGCCTGAACCTTGGTTATTTACTATAGTTTAGTTCAGTGTCGTTAGTTATTTATTTCGATTAAGACGGCTGGCCACTTGTTCGTGTAACCAAGATTTTAAGTCCTCTGACATAGCGGTCAATTGATCGGCTAAATAGTCATCAATACGGTTTTCAAGCTCTTTAATAAAGTCTTCATCTAGCTCAGTAGTGGGTAAAGTCGTATCAAAAGCGAATGCAGCTGGCGCAACGATATGGGGTTCTGGCTCGCTGATTTTGGTTGCTATATGTTCCGGTTGTGATTCAGGTTCCATAACTGGTGTAAGCTTTGTTTGAGCTTCAGGCATTGCATTGGCTTTAATTACGATTATATTTTCAGTATTAGTTTCAGCTTCATGAAATGCGTCTTTAGCCTCGGTTTCATTGGCTAATATATGGCCCTTATCATCGCTGAGTGATTCATCGCTACTTTCAACTAGCTCACAATCCTCGTCTATGCCTATGACTTCTAAATCTTGAGACTCAGCATCTAACAGTTCGGCTTGTGGTTGCTCGATAGTAGCTAAATAAGCAGCTTCTTCTGCATCAAAGATACGTTGTTGCTCCGCTGCTTGCTGCTCATGCTGTAATCTCTCTGCTTCAAGAGACTCAAACTCACTATTTTCGTTCTCTAAATGTTCGGTTTCTAAGCGTTCAGTCTCGAGCCTATTTTGTTCAACGCTGGCAGCTTGTTCTTGTGCTGCAATCTTTGCATTTATAGCTTCGATATGAGCATGCAGATCAGGTACTGTAAACTCAAACGTTTCTAGGTCTGTGTCTACGTCAAGCAGCTCCATAATGTCTTCAAACTCTTGCAACAAAGCATCTTTGACAGCTTGCGGTGCATTGCTCCAGTGATGGGAAAATTGGTGTGAGAACGCAACTTGTGCCATGTTAACTTGTCTCCATAGAAGTTTGAAAGGGATAAATAATTAAAATAAAGAGCGGGCGCTTAATATGCGAATAGATCGATTTAAAATTTAATAATATAGATCTAAATCATAGCAGTACATTGCTAGCTTAAGACAGTTTAATTGACACAAAATAATTCAGGCCAGTTTAGTAAGACCAGTTGATTTAGGCCAGTTTATTCAGCGAAATGAAGTTAGACAAATTAACAGTGGTTAATCCGTCCATCGTGCAAAGATTAACGAACCATTGGTACCGCCAAATCCAAAACTATTTGACATGGTATAGGTTAAGTCGTTAACTAACCGTGCCGTATTGGCCACATAGTCTAAATGACATTTCTCATCTACATTGTCTAGATTAATGGTAGGGGGAACCGTTTGCTCAAGTAAAGCTTGAATACTAAATATGGATTCTATTGCCCCCGCAGCGCCTAGTAAATGCCCTGTCATGGATTTGGTAGAGCTGACCAATAATTTGTCTTTACAAGCTTCGAATAAGCCCTCAATGGCTCTAGATTCAGCGACATCGCCCGCTGAGGTACTGGTACCATGCGCGTTGATATAGCCAATCTCACAAGGGTCAATTCCAGCATCTTGTATGGCCATCATCATAGCTCTGGCGGCACCGTCACCATTGGTTGGCGGGGCAGTAATATGGTGCGCATCGTCACTCATACCAAAACCTGCCAACTCTGCTAAAATAGTTGCCCCGCGAGCTTTGGCATGCGCTAAACTTTCAAGTACTAAAACTCCTGCACCGTCACCTAATACAAATCCATCACGATCTTTATCAAACGGACGGCTAGCACGAGTGGGGTCGTCATTGCGAGTTGATAAAGCACCCATTGCGCCAAATCCGGACATACCTAATGGGCTAGAGCCTTTTTCACTGCCACCAGCCAGCATTACGTCACAATCGCCATAAGCAATGAGTCGTGCGGCTAAACCAATAGCATGAGCCGCCGAGGTGCAAGCAGTGGCAGTGGCTAAATTAGGCCCGCGTAAATTGTGCTTAATGGCCACCATGCCAGCTGCCATATTGATAATGGCGCCGGGCAGAGTAAACGGAGAGACACGGCGTATACCTTGATTGGCAAGCGCATCACGATTGTCTTCCAACGTCTGTAGACCACCAATACCTGCCCCAATAATGACGCCAAAACGATTGGCGTCAACATTTTTAACCGGTGCAGGTTCTGCAGAAACTTGTTCTATATAGCCGGCTTGTTTTAATGCCATACTGGCAGCGGCAACGCCATAATGGATAAAAGCATCATATCGACGCGCCTCTTTTGCAGCCATAAATTGACTGACATCAAAATCTTCAATAGTCCCTGCAAACTGAGCACGATAAGTTGAGGCATCAAAATGGGTAATAGGTTTGATACCACTTTCACCAGCAATTAAACGTTGCCAAGTGGTATCAACATCCAATCCAAGCGGAGTAATAGCACCCATACCGGTAATCACCACACGCTGATGATCAGATCGCTCAAAATGAGCCGGCTTTTTATTTATATTAGTGTTATTACCTAAAGTATGGGCTGTATTCGTTGTGGGCTGACTCATGATAATGTTGCCTTATTCCTTAGCCTGTCCATGTCTTTATGCTTTAATAAAAATGTAACCTAAACTAATAAACCTACCTAATTTAATTTAAGGTATGGCTAACTAAATAGTCAATCTCACTCCTATTTTTCGCCATATATTTTTAGATTGGTGGCAAAGGCGCATTGTTTCATACGCGCAGATTGTACCACTGCATCACGTTCACCATATAGACGCGATAGCTTTGCATTGCGCGCATCGTTATTGCTACTTTGACCCAGACCAATATTAATATTTGGAGAAATACCCCAACGTCCGGCTGAAATACCCACACCCACACCTGTCGTGGTTATGCCTGAATAGGTTTTGCTCTCATTGTTAACGTAGCTTTGAATGCGATTATATTCTTGAGACAAAGCATTACAGTCGTAGGTTTGATAGGTACTTGGCGGAATATACTGAGGTGAGACATTACCAGTACTGGCACAGCCGCCTAGAAGCAGTACGCTTGCTGCAACTGTAGTAGAGGTTATTAAAGTTTTAACGCTAAGTTTTGGCATATCAGTTCCTAAATGAATGGTTTAGTTAGCTATAGATTATACAGGGCAATAAAGGCTCAATTGTTAACTCATTATATTTTGTTAACCAATTATTTTTAGCTGACTGAGTTAGGCCAATAGCCTTACATAAAGTTGCCAGGCTTAACGAACGCTAAAATAAAGATAGCCACATAAGCGATAAAAGCGATAAAGATTCCTGTTTTACTCTGAGAAGGTGTAGCAGTCGCTTTAAAGGCTTTAATACTAGCACTTATTGCAGCCACCAGTAATATAATTTTGGCAGCGACCCATTGTAGGGGTGCATTCGCTGATAACAGCGGCATGACATTTAGAACCCCTGAGATGATCAATAAGGCATAAACCACGTGAGTCGCAATCTTGCCTTTTTTGTCAAAACGTTTTCCTTTGGTCATTACCAAATAGCTTTGCCATAAAAAAAGGATTACGGTAATTACCGCCATTAGCATATGTAAGTGTTTCATAAGTGTCCTTAGCCAGTCTCCTAGCCCTTAAAATTTATGATAATTATATTTATATTTATTGTTTATTCTGACTGGCACAAAGTGGACTGGCAGGTACGGTTTGATTTTGCTGTTGCCACTCTTCAGGGCTATAAGCATGAATAGCTAAAGCATGAATGGTGCCACCTTGACTGGTCATCAAATTATCCATTAGTCCATATATCAGCTGATGTCTAGCGACTCGTCTTTTAGCTTCAAACTCTGGGCTAACCACCGTCAGTTTAAAGTGACTCTCCTTACCCTCAAAGTAGCCAGAATGATTCTTGGATTCATTAATTAACTCTATATGAGTGGGGTTCAGCGCTTCTATACGTTGTCTTATTTCACTTTGGGTTTGCAAGCTTTTTCTCCTAATGATAGCCATAAAACTTAATGACGCTGATACAGACAATGTTATATTTATAGACTCTATATTAACAGTTATCAATAGCTTTGCTCTAGTGGTAGTCTGCAATCAATAGAGCAATATTTAAATTAAATTAGGGTTTAATTGGACATAAAAAAACAGCCTGTGCAAAGCAGTAGGCTGTTTTAAAAAAAGACCTGTTCACGTAGATAAGCTTAATTTATCTAGGCTTATTGCTACTGGTATAATACGGCATAACACTAGGAATTAGAGCTTGTAAGTTAGAGATACGGCTAGAGCTTGAAGGGTGAGTACTTAAAAATTGAGGTGGTTCGCCTTGGCTGGCATTTTGCATTTTTTTCCATAAAGAAATTGCAGCATTTGGATCATACCCAGCTTTGGCCATAAGTACCAAACCAATCTTATCAGCTTCCGCCTCTTGAGTGCGACTGTTTGGACGAGAAACACCTAAATCACCTGCAAGGTTAGCTAACTGTGCTTGACCTTGAGACAGTCCAAAGACGCTAGCTGCAATACCAATACCAGCTTGTGTTGCGTATTCGCTTGAAATGCGCTCACGGGTATGTTCACGAATAGCATGTGCCATTTCATGCCCCATAATGGCTGCAATTTCCGCATCCGTTAGATTTAACTTATCAATAATACCGGAGTAGAACATGATTTTACCACCTGGTAGTACGAAAGCATTCAGCTCATTAGATTTGATGGTATGAACTTCCCATTGCCAACTTTTGGCATCACTACGATACAGTTCAGCCTGATTAATCAGGTTTTTGGCAATACGTTGTAGACGAGCCAATTGTGCAGGGTCAGTATCTAGCGCACGTTTGGCATTGGCTTGTGATAACAATTGGTTGTAGCTTTGGGCAGACATTTGCAATACTTGTTCATTAGAAACCAATAAAAGCTGTTGTCTGTCACTACCGATAACACCTGAGTTGGTGGTAGAGCTACAGCCTGTTAAAGCCATTGCTGATACTGAAGCAACTAAAGTTGTTTTGATTAAAAAATTCTTCATTATTGTCCTCGCTAGTAGGGCCACATTGTTGTCAAACTGCTTATTTATAAGATGAATTACTTTTATCAAATGAATAGCTTATTAAAGAATTGAGTTATTAAAGTATTAAGTTATCAAATTACTGACTGGTTAAAATACTATACTTAAAAATACTATGCTTAAAAATAGTATACTTAAAAATACTAGGCTAATAGATAATTCACTAAATAAACTTGAGATAATATA
>NZ_JAGLBC010000078.1 GCF_018260395.1 Psychrobacter sp. | reverse complement strand
AGGTCTTTTTTTCACCTGTCATTTGATATTGCACTTCATGTGTTAATCTAAGTAATTAAAAAGAATAAATTATGACCACTAATTCTGACAATATTCAAAAAGTTAAAGTATTGTCCAAAACCATTTGGACGCCAACTTTATTTAGCTTTACGGTAACTCGCCCTGAAAGTTTTAAATTTACTGCAGGACAGTTTGTCCGCTTAGGCGTTAATCCTAAACAGCTGAAATATCATATTGATAATCCAGAGTCTAATGTGATTAATGAGGTTATTTACCGTGCTTATTCTATTGTCTCATCTCCCTATGATGACAATTTAGAATTTTTCTCAATTGTTATCCCTAATGGCGCATTCACTTCACAACTTCAACATCTTGAAGTCGGTGATGAGCTGATGTTAAACACTACACCATTTGGCTTTTTGACACTCGCTCGCTATCAACAACCTTTGCCAAAAGACTTATGGTTGCTTGGCACTGGCACCGGGCTAGCCCCATTTTTATCTATGCTTCAGGATCTAAAAACATGGGAAGACTATGAGCATATTATATTGGCATACAGTGCCCGCAATCAAAATGAGTTGGCTTACGTGGATTTAATCACAACCTTAGCTGACAACTTTGGAGGCTTAGTAGACAATCCTGCTAAATTTACTTTCATACCTATTGTTACGCGTGAAAAAGTGGCTGGAGCATTAAACAGACGACTACCTGAGCTATTGCTAAGTGGAGAATTAGAACAAGTAGCTTCTGAAAAATTAAATAAAGAGCACAGCCACATTATGTTATGTGGTAATCCAGATATGGTAGAAGATACTAAAGAGACTTTAAAACAAATGGGACTGGAGATGAACCGAAGGGGTGAGGGTAATATTGCCGTTGAAAACTATTGGTAAGCAAAGATTTTCGTTGCTATAGTCATAAAAATGCCCCTTAGAGAATAAGGGGCATTTATATTTAAAATTTTGAAGTAACTATATGAAGTACAATGGCGCACATAGTCCGTTTAGTCTTCTTGACTAGGAGAGATGGCATCACCAATAGGATTGGTAGGACCTTTTAATAATTCAGGTTCATCATCTGGCGTAATAATGTCATCTTCATTAGTTTTTGCTAATAAGTCTCTTATATTAACTTTAGTTTTCAAAAGCAACTGCTCTTCTTCAACTAGGCCATAATTAACCTGAACCTTATGCAAAGTACTGATAATTTTGGTATTGCGTTTCAACCAACGATTAATATCAAGATAAATAATATTATCCTTAGGACGAGCAATATTAATTTTACTTAAAATAAAGCCTAAGGGGTCTTTTTTTAGAACACTGTGATAAAACCAAATCACAAATTTAATACCACTACGCTTTAAAAAAGAATCACAGCGTAATTTTAGTACATCAGTATTGGTCTGCTGAGCGAAAACTAAACGTTGTACATCACGATCTACCTGTACATGTACCAAGCCAAAATTACTGGCCACTTCAGCATAAATACCTGACACCTCTACGGTACAAAAAAGCCTAAACCAATCATCATGTAATTCAACTTTAATTTCTAAAATTTGACTAACATTATCAGTAACAAACTTTTTTAAAGCACTATTCACTTGATCCTGACTAACTGGCAACGAAAACTCATCATCGATAGAGTTGGCAGCTTTACTATAGACAGATTTTACCTTGCCGGTAACATAGGACCAAACTTCTGAGACACTAAACTTTGAATCATCATCAAAGTTATTATAAGCCCCAGCATTTTTAGCGCCGACAGAATGTTGAATTTGTTGCACAAATCATCCTCTTGATATGAACCAATGAAATATCGGATACGAAACTATTAAAATTGATACAGTAGTCCAAGCGTGGTTGAATATTCAACACGACTATCAACCATAAGGCTATCACGCTGTTCGTTTGATAATAAATTCACGGACTGACCCAAGAATAAGTTCCAGTCTTTATTAATACTGAAAGTGCCATTTACACTGACATAAGGGCTAACACTTGAATCAGGTTTATATGCGGCTAAACTGGTTTTGTTGGCTTCTTTTTGACTAATGCCATAATAATATTCGTTATAGTTACTATCCACCCATTCAAGCCCAGCACTAGGATAGATAGTCCATTTGCCAGGGGTCAATTTGGCAAGATAACTTAATCGTCCAACAGTACCCTTACTTTCTCCAGTAAAATCTGTTGATAACTGGGCACGAAAGCCACCTATGGGTGTCGTACGCATATAACTAGCGCCTACCAAACCTGACCATTTTCTTTTATCAAGTTTAGCCAATTCACCCTTTGCATCATCTGGATTGAAAGTGCTTCCGCCCGGCTGAACAAAGGCCAAAACCTCATTGGTGCCATCATTAACTAAATAAGTTCCCAATTGATTACCACGGGCAAAATATTTGCCGTTATCATAAAATAGGCTAGGTAGTACGCTAATATCACTACCATCCATATCATAGCCGGTGCTATCCACTCTAACATTCACCCCAAGCTGTAGACCCAATTTATCATTGTCACTAGCTGGTAGCATGGGAGTATTAGGTTGTGCTTGTGCCATATTAGATGCGAAAGTTAATATACCTAAAGATAGGGTAAATAGGGTTTTATTTAAAAATCTATGAGTAGCTATTGTCATTGGAATACTCTTTATTTAGTAGAGTTCTAATTATTAGAAATCTTAGTAGGTGTAGGGTATAACTTTGGCTGAATTAACTATAGCCCTATCAGTAGATGTAAGTCTAGCCATAACTTATAAAATATTAGCGCAATAATAGCAAAAAATAACCAGGGTAAGGCTTTAAATATAAAATTATCACTACTGACAGAGTATCGCTTGGCAAGCATAATGCCGACAGCTAAGATCGCACCGGTTACCGCACCACCGATATGTCCAGCATTGTCAATGCCAGGTACTGCAAAGCCGTATAAAAGATTAATCGCCATTATAATGGCCAAACTTTTTAATTGGGTATTTGAACCATTAGCAGTAAAATTGGGCAAGATTTTCTTTAGCAGCTCCACCATGAGCAGGGCCATACCAATGCCCATAATACCGCCTGATGCACCTGCTGAAACGCCTGGCACTCCATTATAATGAAGTATTTGCCACCATGTTATATAGCTATTTAATAAATTACCACCTACAGCCGATAACAAAAATAGCAGTAAAAATTTGACCGAACCAAAAGTTACTTCAGCTGCCTGACCGAAATAATACATGGCAAAACAGTTAAACAATAAATGCATTAAACCAATGTGCAAAAAAGCACTGCTAATCAGACGCCAAGGCTCGTTGCCTATAGTGTAAGGCAGAGCGTTGGCTCCCCATTTTAATAATGACTTTAAGCTTGGCTCATTGATATCAACGCCTGAAGCTATTTGAATGACAAATAAACCTATGAAGCTTAGAAGCAATAACAAGGTAATTGGAGCAAAGCGGGCTAAAGTAGTAATAGGCATAAATAATATGGTTCAATAGCTCAAGATGCAACTATTCTAGCATAGCTAAACATATAGTATTGCTATCTCATAGATAACTATGACACTATTATAAATCACCAAAAAAATACCAGTTTATATCAGGCTTTAAGCTTGACTTAAACTGGTATGGACTGTCATTTATCCCCTACTAAATCAAATAAAGCATTAGCCCCAGCGAATAGGTTCAACTTGAGGATTAGAAGTTTTGAGGTATTCGTATGTACCTTTGACTAAGATATCGTCAGTGACATTTTCGATATGGGTTCGCCCACAAAAAGCCATGGTGATATCGCATTCGTTATATAAAATCTCCAATGCACGCCGTACACCATCTTCTCCATAAGCGCCCAATCCATATAAAAAGGAACGTCCAATCATAGTACCTTTAGCGCCAAGGGCAATGGCTTTTAAAACATCTTGACCGGAGCGAATGCCACTGTCTAACCAGATCTCAATATTGCTGTTCTCCGCCTGTACCGCTTGTACGATTTCAGACAAGCATGCAATTGAAGACGGCGCGCCATCCAACTGACGACCACCGTGATTAGAAATTACCATAGCATCTGCACCACTTCGTGCCGCTAGAACCGCGTCTTCTGGCTCCATAATACCTTTGATAATCAACTTGCCGCCCCACATATCCTTAATCCGAGCCACATCATCCCAGCCTAAACTTGGATCAAACTGTTCAGCGGTCCAAGAAGACAAAGATGATAAGTCTCCAACGCCTTTGGCATGACCCACAATGTTGCCAAAAGTTCGGCTTTTTGCGCCTAGCATGTTAAAGCACCATTCAGGCTTGGTCATTAGATTTAAAATATTGGATAGGGTAGGTTTGGGTGGCGCTGATAATCCGTTTTTTATGTCTTTATGACGCTGCCCCAATACTTGTAGATCTGCTGTTAAGATCAGTGCTGAACAATTGGCTTGTTTGGCGCGTCGAATAAGGTTAGCCATAAAGTCTTTATCACGCATGACATATAGTTGAAACCAAAAGGGATGATTGGTGTACTCTGCCACATCTTCAATAGAACAAATACTCATGGTTGATAACGAGAAGGGAATGCCAAAGTCTTTGGCTGCTTTAGCGGCATGCATTTCTCCATTTGCCCACAGCATTCCAGTGAAGCCAGTTGGAGCAATGGCAATAGGCATAGAGACTTTTTCACCAATCATTGAGGTGGCGAGGCTACGATTGTCCATATCTACCAGTACCCTTTGACGCAATTTAATACGATCAAAGTCGGTTTCATTATTGCGATAAGTGGTCTGGGTCCATGAGCCAGAGTCTACATAGTCATAAAACATGCGGGGTACTTTACGTTCTGCTACTCGCCGCAAATCTTCAATTTCGGTTATTTTTTTTAAATCTTTCATCGGTCATCCTTAACAACGATTCATAAATAAAAATAGTGGTTTTATAAAGATAAATAGCTATCTTTATAACGATATAGTAAGTTAATTCGATAAAACTCTTTTTCATATACTGTTTGATTAAATACACAATAAGCATTAAATATTCAAATTAATAAGTTCATTTCAAGCTACTTAAACTCAAATAATAAATAACATAATTAGAGCAATTCGTTTTGATAAACACGCTGTAAATCGACAACTGAAAACGGATAATTTAGCTGCTGACTCTTAGTAATGATTACCGGAATAACAGAAGCATATTGTGCCAAGAACGCTTCATCGAAGTCTATAATATCTATTTTTTCAATAACTACTGGTGACACGCTAGAAAATAGCCTAAGCATATTTTCAGCTTCATCACACAAATGACAGCCCATAGTGCCTAATAAAAACCAAGTATTCCGATTTTCAATACAATCAAGCTTGGCTTGTTGGCTAATTAGCTGACGAGTCGAGTGAATATCAGTCAAAATGTTATCCTATTAATTTACTAGTTAACTAGTGAACCCTTCAACGGTTTATAACTATCAAATAGACTAAGCTATCAAATAGACCAAAGCCATCAAACAGTTTAACGCTATCATACTACTAAATATTGGTGTCGTAATCATAGCTAGATAAAATAGCCTTAAGAAAACACCGCTACCAGTAAGCGTCAAGTTAGTTTATCATTGTTTTATTTTAACCATAAGCCGAGTCAAAAACTATGACGGCATTTTATACTTTTTTAAAACGTGTCTTTTGGGCATTATTAATGTTGGTAGTGGCATTTTATGTCTCTGTCGCAGGACTTTTATTACTTTGGAAAAGCCAGCCTATTGATAACACTATGTTTATGTTGAGTCACCGTTTAAGTGGGGGTGAGGTAAGACAAACTTGGGTCGATTATGAAAACATTGCCAAGTCTGCTAAGCAAGCTGCTATTGTCAGCGAAGACTCGCGATTTGTAACCCATCACGGGTTTGATATGGATGGTATTGAAGCGGCGATGAAAAAGAATGAAAATTCAGGAAAGGTTGCGGCTGGCGGATCAACTATTACCCAACAATTGGCAAAAAACTTATTTTTAACCTCTCACCGATCTTATGTACGTAAAGTGCTAGAGGCTAGTATTACCGTAATGATTGAAGGTATGTGGGATAAGCAACGTATCTTAACAGCTTATCTAAACGTTGCTGAATTTGGTAATGGTATCTTTGGTATTGAGGAGGCAGCAAAACACTATTTTAATAAGCCTGCCAGTAAGCTCAATAAAAATGAGTCAGCTTTACTTATTAGTATGCTAACCAATCCTAAGTATTTTGAAAAACATATGGGAGATAATCGACTGCGTAATAAGCAACATATCGTGATGCACCGTATGAGTAATGCAGTATTACCTTAACATCTTTGTCAAAATTGGATGTTAAAATAGCTAAGAATCAAATCTATAAATAAACATCCTGTCTTAAAATTTACCATTGTATTTTATATATTCTTAATTTAAAAAAACTATAACGAAAAATAATAATGGAAAAAGGCGAATTGCATTATGACTAACATTAATTCTAAACATCAAAGTGACCCTCAAAAAGCTCAAGCTAAAGACAAGCAACAGACGGCCGTATCAACCACTGTTGATAACACTTCTATGACGGAGCTAACAACATTAGATTGGGAGCGTTATGAAGATGGGACTTATTCGCCTAACTGCTATATCAATCGTGAGTTATCATGGTTACAGTTTCATCTTAGGGTATTGGCACAAGCAACTAACCCGCGTCATCCTTTATTAGAACGTTTGTTTTTCTTAATTATCTTCTCCTCTAATATGGATGAGTTTTTTGAAATTCGCGTGGCTGGCTTGATGCAGCAATTGAATCATGGCAATCTGTCTTATGAGCCAGATAAAATGCGTCCTAACGAAGTTTTAAATAAAATATCTGAGCTAGTTCACACTGCAATAGATGAACAGTATCGTATTTTAAACGAAGAAATATTGCCTGCTTTAGAAAAAGAAGACATCCGCTATCTGAAACGTAATGAGCTTAATGATAAGCAATCACAATGGATGAAGAAGTACTTTATTGAGCAGGTTATGCCCGTATTGACCCCAATTAGTATAGATCCAGCTCATCCATTCCCACGTTTGGTCAATAAAAGTCTAAACTTTATGGTGAGCTTAGAGGGTAAAGATGCTTTCGGCCGTGATATTAATCTAGCAGTAGTACCAGCCCCACGTAGCCTGCCACGCGTGATTCGTATACCGGATGAGCTGACTGACGGTAAAGAACATCACATTATGTTATCAGCGGTCATTCATGAGCATGTTGGTAAACTGTTCCCTGGTATGAATGTCACAGGTTGTCATCAGTTCCGATTGACCCGTAATGCAGATTTAGAACTCTCTGATGATGTGGAAGATATTGCCAAAGCCTTGCAAGGAGAGTTAGACAATCGCCGTTTTGGTGACAAGGTTCGTCTTGAAGTAACGACCAATTGTCCAAAAGAAATCAGCGATTATTTGTTAGATGAATTTGGACTGCATGATAATCAGCTATATAGAGTTAATGGACCTGTTAATCTAACGCGGCTATTGTTTGACTTTGATATTCCTAAACTACGTTTCGAACCATTCTCACATGTAATTCCTAAGGCGTTTAGGCGCGAGTCATTTGATAAAGGCGAAAGCGTATTTACGGCTATTCGTCGCGCTGATGTGCTAGTGCATCATCCTTTTGAATCATTTCATCCTGTTGTAAATATGATTTGGCAGGCAGCAAATGATCCTAAAGTATTGGCTATTAAGCAGACATTGTATCGCTCTGGTAAGAACTCTGAAATTGTTAAGGCACTAGCTGCAGCAGCTAGAAATGGTAAAGAAGTAACTGCAATTATTGAGCTTCGAGCTCGATTTGATGAGGCTTCAAATATAGAAGTGGCTAACATGCTACAAGAAGCTGGGGCGGTTGTGGTCTATGGTATAGTTGGGTATAAAACTCATGCAAAACTAATGCTAATTGTGCGCCGTGAAGACAATAAAATTCGCCGTTATGTTCATTTAGGAACGGGTAATTATCATGAAGGAAATGCTAAAGCCTATACCGACTATGGCCTATTTACAGCTGATCCAGAAATATCTGAAGATGTGCATAAGATTTTTCAAGAGTTAACAGGCATGGGCAAAGCGGCTAATGTTAATAAAGTGCTTCATGCGCCATTTACTTTGCATACTAAATTGATGTCTTTCATCGAGGATGAGATTGCAAATGCCAAAGCGGGTAAAAAAGCACATATCATTGTGAAATGTAACGCACTAACAGAACGAAAATTAATAGATAAGTTGTATGACGCTTCTCAAGCGGGTGTAAAAATTGAACTGATTTTACGCTCAATGAGTTGTATCCGTCCTCAAGTTAAAGGCTTATCTGAGAACATTACTGTCCGCTCAGTGATAGGTCGTTTTTTAGAGCATACTCGAGTTTATTACTTCTATAATGGCGGTAATGAGCGGTTGTATTGTGGTAGCGCTGACTGGATGAGTCGTAACTTATTTCATAGGGTGGAGGTCGCTTTTCCTGTAGAAGATCCAAATTTATTCAAGCGAGTATATCAAGATGGTCTTATTAGCTATCTAAAGGATAATGTTCAAGCATGGCAATTAAAAGGCGATGGCACTTGGCATGCTATTCAACCTAAAGCAGGCGAAGCACCTTTTATTGCTCAAGATTATCTATTACAAAAGATCATTAACGTCTAGGTTTACGTTGAAGATTAAACGTTATTGCAACTAAATATTTAATTATTTAACGTTATAATACTTTAGAATTTGTTTATAACAGATTTGAGATAGCATAATTTGTAATTAATAAAAGCAACTTTGATTAACAAAGTTGCTTTTTTTTCAACATAAGTAAACACAAAGCTACGTGTTTCTAATAGTCAGTTATAGATCTTTGGTTATATTATATTATCAACTAATTTTTTTCTAACTATGCCGATTCTATTACAAGAGTATGTCAAACTTATCAAAAAAAATTTTAGTTAAGAAAACCATAAAGCTTAATATACATAAAGCTAAATATATTAGCTGAATAAATGAAAAAGGATATGATTATGAATAATAGCAACAATAAAACAGATATTGAAAAAGCTTTAGATGAAGTTAGTCCTAGTGAAGTCAATAAAAATCTCAAATCAAATGATTTGGATTCTAAACCTGAGCCTTTATCAGATGAAGAACAAACCCCTTTTATTGATGATGAACTACGTACTGATAAGTAGTCTTATTTTAAAAAACGAATTGATATTTTGATAATTGGTTACCTTTAAACTGTTAAATAACTAAAGAGAATATTATGTCTATTAATCAAACCATAAAAGTAGTAGATGATAGAATTAATGATTTAGATGAAGAGCGTATAGTAAAAGAGGAACGTACTTCAGAAGTTGACATTTCTGAAGCACCTTCTATAGACCAAACCGCTAAGACTTCGGATAAAGGTGATTTAGAAGCTGGAAGCTATGAAGGCACTAAACATGAGCCTGATATTAGTGGTCCACAGCAAAAGTCACAAGAAACAGATGATGTATATGTAGATACTCGTGATCAAGATAGTGGTTTGCCTCCAGCTGGTAAAAATGTTGGCGAGTTAAATGCTTTTGATTTAGGAAGACATGATTAAGATTAACTTTGTTCAGCTGTTATATTTTGATGTATTAAATATTTATAATTCATTTATATATTAGATAATATGGATTATTAATTAAAACTTGCTCTTATTTTACCTGCTCTTATTTTAGCAGTATTCCTAATAATAAAAATTCAACATAAATCAAGGGTATTACTATGCAAACTAAAGATCCTAATCTATCTAAAACGCGGATTGATAATTCCTCAACTGAGACTGTCTCTGATACTACTGATACCAATAATACAGTTAATACTACTGATACAAATAAGATTAATGAATTTGATGCTAAAGAAAGTAAGTTTGAAGATAATCCAGAACACAAAGGCACTGAGACCTTAAAAGATAATTATATAGCAAGTGAGCATGTTAAGCCTGGAGACAATCCTGCTCGCCAACCAGACAGAAGAGACCATGAAGGTGGTACACCATTTGACGATAATATCAATGAAGACACTACAGGAACTGACAAGCCTCAAAGTGACGAAATAACTGATTATAATAGATATGCTACTATCGATAATGCTCAAACTCGTGTTTTAAATGAAGATTTGAAATAATCTTTATAACTTACATTAAAGTTATTCTCGTTTATTATTCAAATTTTATACGGTTCAATAGCTTGATATACTTTCTTTGTTTTAGCATCTACTTTATTGTTTTAAAGCCTACTTTATAAAGTAGGCTTTTTTATAGCTAAATTTTTGATTGAATAATTGTAAGCTTAATAAGTTAATCATTCAATATCCTATAAAGATATCTAATGCATTCAAAGTTAGAACTAAATATCTTTAATAAACTTGATCAGACTTAATTAGTTCAAATAATTTACATAGCTTCAGGCACACCACTATGAAACCTTAACTCTTTATCAGGGGAAGTGATTAATTCAGCTTCAATCTGCCTAAAAAATTCAATACGCTCATCAATATTTATAGTCTCTTCATCTTTATTAATACTGCTATTTTTCGTTTTAAATAAGGTATCAATATCTACATCTAACGTTTGATTCGGCTCTAGTGAACGTGCAAGAGTAAGGTAGTCTTCGTAATGACGGCTTTCAGATTTTAAAAGATAGCGGTAATACCTTGCCAAACGCTCATCATCTATCACTTCACTTAAAGCGGCAAAACGTTCACAAGACCGAGCTTCAATAAAAGCTCCAATAATTAATATATCGATCATAGCTGCAGGTTCGTAAGTACGTTTATGTTGAAGCATGCCTTTAGCATAACGGCTGGCTGTCAAGTGCTGCCATTTTTGACCACATTCCTCCATAATACCCACCACTTGCTCATAATGAAGCATCTCTTCACGAATTAGTTGAGCCAATTTTAATTGCAAGTCTTGATGGAATTCATAACGGAATATTAGGTTCATCGCGGTTCCTGCCGCTTTCTTCTCACAATTGGCATGATCTTGAATGAGAAGTGGCAGATTATTAACTGCTTGATCAAGCCAAGCCTTAGGCGTAGGTACACTTAAAAACTCATAGATATGGGAAATGTCTGTTTTAGTGGGAGAAGTTACAGTGTTATTGCTATCGTTCAAAAGATTGTCATTCATGATTTAGGCTCAGTGGTACTTTTGTTAAAAATAATGATTTTGGCTTTAAATAAGAATATTGTTTAGGAATAAGGTCTAAATAAGTAATAACGGCTTAATTAGAAATTTGAACTAATGATATAAACTTAAAGTATAAATATTAAATAAATGAGAATAAGCTTTAATCTCCAAAAAATATTTTAAGCTAATTAATCTTTATCAGTCATTAGAATTTGCTCATATTATAAAGCTTTAAGATCTTCAAAAAATAAAGATTAAATGTTAGCAATCCATAAACAAAAATAGATACTAGTTGGGATAATAAAATCTACTAAAAAATTCCTTAACTATTATCGAGTTTAAATAATTTTCAACATGCAAATCATTGATTTAAAAATATTAACTACTACTATCATTACAGTAAAGTTTAAACATTTATTTAGAAAATGGGCGTTTCTTGTTTATTTTTATC
>NZ_JAGLBC010000077.1 GCF_018260395.1 Psychrobacter sp. | reverse complement strand
TATATTAATGATCCACAAAAGTTACCTTCAGATGCAAAAACTCTGTTAACAGCGTTAGCCTTTATATGTCATGATATTATATAGCCTTTAGTTTTATTCATATTATTTGTTCTCATTATTTGATTATCCCTGTTTAATGGTGTTATTTAACTCTTATTAGCATTCCAATCATTGATACAGCATAAATAGATTTAGCATTCATTCATACAGCACTTATAAAAATAAACAGGAAGGCATACTATGCAAACTTTATACATTCATCCAGATAATCCTCAGCCTAGACTAATTAGCCAAGCTGTAGACGCTTTGAATCGCGACCAACTCATCGTTTACCCCACCGACACCAGTTATGCTTTTGGTTGTAAAATAGGTTCTAAAGACGCCCTTGAAAAGCTTCGTCAAATTCGTCAGCTTGATGACAAACATCAGTTCACCCTACTGTGCCGCGATTTAAGTGAAATTGCAACTTATGCTACAGTGAACAACCAACAATTTAAGTTACTAAAAGCATGTACCCCAGCTCCAATTACATTCATCTTAAATGCTACTAAAGATGTACCCAAAAAACTGTCTCATCCTAAGAAAAAGACCATTGGTATTAGAGTTCCTTCAAATCCTATCTCACAAATGATTTTAGAAGCCATGGGTGAGCCTATTTTAACCAGCTCATTAATTCTGCCAGCAATGCCATTGGCGTTAGATGATCCATTCGACATCGAAGACAAACTAGGCAATAACCTCGATATTATGATAAATGCAGGCGTACTCACTACCAAACTGACCACTATTGTGGATATGACCGTAGTTCCGCCAGAATTAATTCGTCAAGGTGAAGGCGATGCCAGTCAACTATTTGAGTAAAATATAGTTGGCTAAATTGAATTGAATAAAAAGAATAAAGTTCACTAAATAAAATTAAATACACTAATAAACAGGCATAAAAATACCCCAGTTAGTTTATAAATTATTAAAAAACAGAATTTATAAATTTACTGAGGTGTTTTATAGCTAATATACTAGTTAACAATCGACTAAAATTAGTCGCGATCTACTAGTTCAACATAAGCCATTGGTGCATTGTCACCGTCACGGTTGCCACATTTGATGATACGAACGTATCCACCTGGGCGCGCTTGATAACGTGGTGCTAGAGTACCAAATAACTTACCAACCATATCTTTATTACGCATACGGCTGAAGGCTAAACGGCGATTAGCAACAGAATCTTCTTTTGCCAAAGTAATTAAAGGCTCAGCTACGCGGCGAAGCTCTTTAGCTTTAGGTAATGTTGTTTTGATCAGTTCATGTTCAAACAGTGAGTTTGTCATGTTCTGGAACATTGCCTTACGATGGCTGCCGGTGCGACCCAGCTTAACTCCACTCTTACGATGTCGCATGGTCAAATATCCTTAATAGTTTAACGGCTACGATAAGAAAAACGATCATCAACACGTAGATCTGCTGGTGGCCAATTTTCTAGGCGCATATCCAGTTCAAGACCTTTAGACGATAATACGTCTTTAATTTCGGTTAATGATTTCTTACCTAAGTTTGGTGTTTTAAGCAGTTCTGTTTCTGAACGCTGCACCAAATCACCGATATAGTAAATGTTTTCAGCTTTTAAACAGTTGGCTGAGCGAACCGTTAGTTCAAGGTCATCTACTGGGCGTAATAGCACAGGATCAACCTCTTCTTTTTCTTTCACAGGCTCTGGCGCTTCTTCTGCTTCCAAATCTACAAAGATTGAGATTTGTTGCTGCAAAATAGTAGCTGCTTTGCGAATTGCTTCTTCAGGATCTATCGTACCATTGGTTTCAAGTTCAATGATAAGACGATCTAGATCCGTACGCTGTTCAACACGAGCATTTTCGACTTGGTAGGCCACGCGTGAAACTGGGCTAAAGCTAGCATCCAATTTCAAACGACCAATGGCTTTAGTGTCACCGTCTTCACGACGAAGGTTAGCAGGCTCATAACCACGGCCCATAACCACACGTAAGCGCATTTTTAGATGACCACGGTCACCTAGCGTACCTAGAACCAATTCAGGATTAGCGATATCAACGTTATGTGGCAGTTCGATATCTGCCGCAGTGATAACACCAGGTCCTTTCTTATCTAGTGTCAAAAATACTTCATTTTGATCGTGCATAGTAATCGCAAGACCCTTTAGATTTAATAATAAATCTAAAACATCTTCTTGCAAACCTTCAAGGGTAGAATATTCGTGATCTACGCCCTCAATTTCTGCTTCAATAACCGCTGCACCAGGCAATGAAGATAAAAGAATGCGACGAAGGGCGTTACCTAGGGTATGCCCAAAGCCGCGTTCTAACGGCTCGAGCGTGACTTTTGCATTGGTTTCGTCAACCGCATCCACATTAATGGCATTAGGGGTCAGAAACTCGGTAGCATTTAGCATCATATTGTCACCTCGATTAGTTAATCAAATTATTGTTAGCGATTATTTAGAATACAATTCAACGATTAAGCTTTCGGTGATTTCTGCAGGTAGATCAACACGATCTGGAGCTTGCTTAAATGTACCTTGCATTTTGCTATGATCAACGTCTAACCACTCTGGGATACCACGTTGTGTAGCAAGTTCAATAGCATTCTTAATACGTAACTGTTCTTTAGCTTTTTCATGGATAGCGATTACATCACCATCTTGAACTTGGATAGATGGAATGTTCACACGAACAAATTCATCACGACCAGCTTTTTTAATCATAATCGCACGGTGGCTTACTAACTGACGTGCTTCAGCACGAGTAGAGCCAAAACCCATACGGTATACTACGTTGTCTAAACGACGCTCTAGCATTTGCAATAGATATTCACCAGTTGCACCGCGAGCACGAGCAGATTCTTTGTAGTAATTAGCGAATTGACGCTCTAATACGCCATACATACGCTTAACTTTCTGCTTCTCACGTAACTGTAGCGAGTATTCAGAAGCTTTATTACGAGTATTGCCATGTTGGCCAGGTACGCGACCTGCTTTCTTAGTTTTAACGTCATAAGGTTTAACGCCTGATTTTAATTGTAAATCAGTACCTTCACGACGCGACAACTTTAATTTTGGACCTATATAACGGGCCATGCTTGTGTCTCCTTGAGTTACGTCTTAATAGTAACTTGTAACGGTAATTTCGTCTTAATTCACACACCATAACTTTGCTATTATTAAAACAAAGAATATGGTAACAATAGTTTATACGCGACGCTTTTTAGGCGCACGGCAACCGTTGTGTGGGATTGGGGTAACATCAGATATGCTGTTAATTTTATAACCTAATGCACCTAAAGCTCTTACCGCAGACTCACGACCCGGTCCTGGACCTTTAACCAGAACATCGACATTTTTTACACCATAAGTTTCCTGAGCTGCTTTACCAGCAACTTCAGCTGCAACCTGAGCTGCAAATGGAGTAGATTTACGTGAACCACGGAAGCCTTGTCCACCTGAGGTGGCCCAAGCCAATGCATTACCTTGACGATCAGTAATCGTTACAATGGTGTTATTAAAAGACGCATGAATGTGGGCTACGCCCTCGGATACCGAACGACGTGCCGTTTTTTTACGACCACGGGTGTCTTTTGCCATCTTTTAGCTTCCTAAGTTAATTATCTTTTGATTGAACGAATCGGACCCTTACGAGTACGAGCGTTATTCTTCGTGTTTTGACCTCTTACAGGTAAATTACGACGATGGCGGATGCCACGGTAACAACCTAAATCGACCAAACGCTTGATATTCATTGAAACTTCACGACGTAGGTCACCCTCTGTCATAAAGTTACCAACTTCTGCACGGATAGCATCAAGCTGTGCGTCATCTAATTGACTTACTTTGGTGGTAGGTTCAATACCAACCGCTTCAAGAATTTTATAAGCGGTAGTACGACCAATACCGAAGATATAAGTCAATGAAATCACTGCATGCTTGTTATCCGGGATGTTGACGCCGGCAATACGAGCCATTGATTTCTCTCCAATTATGAAAAATTAGTCTCTAATTTAGTATTAATAATATAGAAGACTTATGTTTCAGATTTTGCCATTTACAGCTTTTCATTTGTTTTGACATTTAAAGTACAATAAACAGACAAAAATCAGTAAACGACGGCAAGTGGCGGATGATAGCTCATCCGCCATAATTTTTCAAGTTTAATTCGGTATTTGTATTATAAACTACCTAGAAATACAAAAAATTAACCTTGACGCTGTTTATGACGTGGTTCTGCTTTGCAGATAACGTGTACTTTGCCTTTACGGCGGACTACTTTACAGCTACCACAGATTTTCTTAACTGATGCTTGAACTTTCATAATTTTCTCCTTTTGAACAGCACTAATAAAATAACTTCGAGTTTGATTAAATAACTTTGTATTTATTTAATGAGTGTCTGTTCATGATATTGATGCGTCATTAAGTGAGCTTGAAGTTGGGATATGAAGTCCATAACCACAACGACCATAATCAAAAGTGATGTCCCACCTAAGTGGAATGGTATACCAAATGAAGACTGTAATAGCATTGGCATTAAACAAATCACAGTCATATAAATAGCACCAATAAAGGTTAAGCGATTTAAGACATGATCTAAATAACGCTGAGTTTGTAAACCAGGTCTAATACCTGGAATATAGGCTCCGCTACGTTTCAAATTTTCAGCTACTTCTCTAGGACTAAAAACTAGCGCCGTATAAAAATAACAGAAAAATATAATCATTGCCCCAAATAGTACCAAATATAAGGGTTGACCGGGTGCTAGTACCAACGATAAAGTTTGTAAAAATTGCTGCCATGCACTAGGATCGGCAGAGTTACCCACCCATTGTCCTAAACTTGCAGGAAACATCAACAGAGCACTTGCGAAAATAGCAGGAATAACCCCCGCCATATTAATTTTCAACGGTAAATGGGACTGTTGATCAGCGTAAATTTTACGCCCCAATTGTTGCTTTTGTGCGTAATTCACAGGAATACGACGTTGCGCTCTTTCAATAAATACAATGCCTGCAGTTACTGCTATACCCAAGACCGCAAATACCAAAAGTACAATCAGACTTTGAGGGTCATTTTTTACCATGTCAAAAGACTGACCTAGCATACCAGGTACACTGGATACAATGCTTGCAAAAATAAGCATTGAAATACCATTACCCACACCGCGTTCTGTAATTTGCTCACCAAGCCACATCAAGAACATGGCGCCTGCTACAAGAGAACTTACAGCAGGTATATAAAAAGTTAACCCTGAGGATAACGTCAAGTTTTGACTGATTAATCCAGTACACATAAAGATAGCTTGGACAGATGCCAAAAAGAGAGTGCCTTGTCTCGTATACTTATTTAGCTTACGACGACCAGACTCTCCTTCTTTTTTCAAAGCTTCTAACGATGGTAAAACCGCCGACATCATTTGTACGATAATCGAAGCTGAGATATATGGCATGATACCAAGCGCCATAATTGACATTCTCTCTAATGCACCACCAGAAAACATGTTAAACATGCTTAAAATAGTATTTTCATTACGAGAGAATAATTCAGCTAAGCTAACTGGATTAATACCAGGAACTGGAATATGTGAACCTAAACGGTATACAACCAGCGCCCCCATCAAAAACAACAAGCGACTCCATAGCTCATCATACTTACGAATAAAGACAAGCGGATTCATCGGAATTGCAGAGGTAGGCACAGATTGCTTTGCCATTTATATTACTCCTGAGTTTCCTCAATTGTGCCACCGGCAGCTTCAATAGCAGCTTTAGCACCTTTAGTCACTTTAACACCTTTAAAAGTATAAGCTTTAGTAATCTCGCCAGACAAGATGATACGAGCGCGTCTCATGTCATGACGGATAATATTTGCTTCTTTTAAGCTTTCAACGCTAACTACATCGCCATCAATCTTATTTAATTCAGATAGACGTACTTCAGCTGTTGTCATAGCCATTTGGCTGGTAAAACCAAACTTAGGTACGCGACGGAATAAAGGCATTTGTCCACCTTCAAATCCACGGCGAACGCCTGAACCTGAACGTGACTTTTGACCTTTAACACCACGGCCACCAGTTTTACCTAGGCCAGAACCAATACCACGACCTTTACGCTGTGCAGTCTTTTTGGCGCCTACAGCTGGTGATAATTCGTTTAATTTAAGTCCCATTACGCTTCCTCCACTTTAACCATGTAATTGATGCGATTCACCATTCCACGGGTTGAAGGCGTGTCTTCAACTTCAACTGTATGTCCAATACGGCGTAAACCAAGGCCCATAAGACAAGCTTTATGGCTCTTGAGGCGATGGGCACCAGATTTAATTTGAGTAACTTTCATTGTTTTCATCGTAACTCACCTACTTTAATATCTAAATAATGGTTAGCCCAAGATTTCGTCTACAGATTTACCACGTTTTGCAGCCGCCTTTTCAGGAGACGACATATCACGTAAACCATTGAATGTTGCACGTACAACGTTAGTTGGGTTCGTTGAACCATAACATTTAGTCAATACGTCTTCTACACCAGCAGATTCTAGTACGGCACGTACTGCACCACCGGCGATTACACCAGTACCTTCGTTAGCTGGTTGCATGTATACTTTACTTGCACCATGACGGGCAACAATTGGATGCTGTAAAGTAACGCCGTCAAGATCAACAGTGATCATGTTGCGTTTAGCTGCTTCAAGTGCTTTTTGGATAGCAGCTGGAACTTCACGAGCTTTACCACGTCCAAAACCTACACGGCCATTACCATCACCGACAACTGTTAAAGCTGTGAATGAAAAAATACGACCACCTTTTACAACTTTAGATACACGATCAACAGAAACTAATTTTTCTACTAAACCGTCATTTTGCTCTACTTTAGACATGATTAAAACTCCAATCCATTTTCACGAGCAGCGTCAGCTAAGGCTTTTACACGACCATGGTATTTAAAACCACTACGGTCAAAAGCAACTTTAGTAACACCGGCAGATTTTCCACGTTCAGCGATAAGTTTGCCTACAGCAGATGCTGCGTCAATATTACCGGTAGCGCCAGAGCGTAAGGTTTCGTCAAGTGTTGAAGCTTGAGCCAATACTTCGCCGCCAGTTGGAGATATAATCTGAGCATACATATGGCGTGGAGTACGGTTAACAACTAAACGATGCACACCCAGATTACGGATGTGGGCACGTGTTTTCTTAGCTCGACGTAAGCGAGCAGATTTTTTATCAAACATGTCATTTCACCTTATTTTTTCTTAGCTTCTTTACGAACCACATGCTCGTCACTATAACGGATACCTTTACCTTTATATGGTTCAGGCGGACGATAACCACGGATTTTCGCAGCAGCTTGACCTAGTGCCTGCTTATCATTTGATTTTAAAATGATTTCAGTTTGGCTTGGGGTTTCAGCAGTAACACCTTCTGGAAGGATGTATTCAACTGGATGTGAATAACCAACGTTTAAGGTTATTTTGTTACCAGCTACTTGTGCACGATAACCAACACCGATTAACTGCAGTTTTCTTTCAAACCCTTGAGAAACACCTAGTACCAAGTTGTTCACTAATGAACGCATTGTACCAGTGTGCATCCAAGCTTCTTTAGAGTCAGATACAGGTGAAAAGACCAATTGATCTTCTTCTTGTTTTAGCTCGACCAAATCATGCAGGTGTAAAGACATATTACCTTTAGTGCCTTTAACTTCAACCTGCTGACCGTTCAAAGCAACACTTACGCCCTTAGGCAGTGTTACTGGGGCTTTAGCCACACGAGACATAGGAGATTTCCTTAATAAGATAAATCTTAATAACAGATAAATAACGAATGATTATGAAAAAATTAACAGGCACTAGGCCTGTTAATTTGAATAATCAGCTCTATATTACATAAGCTTTTAACTATTATAGATAACTAGGAGCCTAAATAAAGGCGCTCATTATACCTTATTAATAGCATTTTAAAAAGTTAAATAATATAAAATATGATTTAAGCTACGAATGCAATGACTTCACCGCCAATACCAGCAGCACGAGCAGCACGATCACTCATAATACCTTTACTGGTTGAAACAATTGCAACGCCTAAACCTTGCTGTACCGATGGAATAGCATCTTTACCGCGGTATTGACGTAAACCCGGACGGCTATAGCGTTTGATTACTTCGATAACAGGTTTGCCTTCGAAATACTTTAAATCAATACTTAATGTTGCTTTGCCATTACCTTCTTCAGTTACTTGTGCAGAAGCAATGTAACCTTCTTGAAGCAATAGGTCAGCAATTGATTTGCGTAACTTAGAGCTAGGCATAGCAACAGAAACTTTACGTGCCATTTGTGCGTTACGAATGCGGGTTAGCATATCAGCAACAGTATCTTGCATACTCATAGTATTACTCCCTTACCAACTGGCTTTACGAACGCCTGGAACATCACCTTGCATTACGCGTTCGCGCAATATGTTACGTGATAAACCAAACTTACGGAAGTAACCATGAGGACGGCCAGTTACACCACAACGATTACGTAGTCTTACTGGAGACGAATTACGTGGAAGTGATTGAAGTTCTAGAATGGCTTCCATTCTTTGTTCATCACTTGCGTTCATATCACTAATGATTGCTTTAAGATTTGCACGCTTCTCAGCATACTTAGCAACCATTTTCTCGCGCTTTAACTCGCGATTAATCATGCTCTTTTTTGCCATAATGCTTTATTCCTATTTGAATGGGAAGCCGAATGCTTTAAGCAATGCGCGACCCTGCTCGTCATCCTGAGCAGATGTCGTGATAGTTATATCAAGCCCACGAAGGCGATCAATTTTATCATAATCAACTTCTGGGAAAACGATTTGCTCTTTAATACCTAACGAGTAGTTACCACGACCGTCAAAAGCTTTTGAAGAAAAGCCACGGAAGTCACGGATACGTGGGATGGCAATAGCAATGAGACGATCTAAAAACTCATACATTTGCTCGCCACGAAGTGTCACTTTACAGCCAATTGGCCATTCTTCACGAATTTTAAAGCCAGCGACAGATTTACGAGCTTTAGTAATTACCGGCTTTTGACCTGCAATTGCAGTCATATCCGCTACGGCACCTTCTAAAAGCTTCTTGTCTTGTGAAGCACCGCCAACACCCATGTTAAGAGTAATTTTGGTGATCTTTGGTACTTGCATGACATTTTTTAAGCCCAAATCATTTTGAATTTGTTGCTTTAAGTTGTCATTGTATAATGATTTTAATCTAGCCATTGCTATTACACCCTTAGTGTTTTACGCAGTCGCCACTACTTCACCGCTTGAACGATAGACACGTTGTTTGTTACCGTCTTCGTCAAACTGATAAGTAATACGATCAGCTTTTTGGGTTTGCGCATTTAAAATTGCGACGTTAGAAATATGTAAAAATGCTTCTTGCTTAACAATGCCACCTTCAACACCGGTCGCCGTATTAGGCTTTTGATGTTTGGTTACAATGTTGATGCCTTCAACTTTGATACGGTCATTTTTTACCGCTAGCACAGTGCCTTGTTTGCCTTTATCTTTCCCAGCAATAACAATAACACTGTCGCCTTTACGTAATTTAGCCATGGGTTACCTCTACAGTACTTCTGGTGCTAGTGATACAATCTTCATGAATTGATCACCACGTAGTTCACGAGTTACCGGCCCAAAGATACGAGTGGCAATCGGGGCTTTATTCTGGTTTAGCAATACAGCAGCATTGTCATCAAAACGTAGTACTGAACCATCTGGACGACGCACACCTTTTTTGGTACGTACAACCACAGCATTCATTACATCGCCTTTTTTAACACGACCACGTGGAATTGCTTCTTTAACAGATACTTTAATGATGTCGCCTACAGAGGCATAACGACGATGTGAACCGCCTAGTACCTTAATACACTGTACACGTCGTGCACCACTATTATCTGCAACTTCCAGAATTGTTTCAGTCTGAATCATCGCGTTACTCCAATCATAGACAATAGGCAATAACAATACTGGTGAATTAACTTCATGTAATACTTAAATCACATGAAGTATTCACTAATTTGGTATGTCGCCATAAAGGGGACGTATTTTACCAGTAATTATTACCAATTGCAATTTGCTTAAATTTTTTCCGCTGTTTCCACAACGTCAACTAGTTTCCAAGACTTAGTCTTAGAGATTGGGCGTGTTTCAACGATACGAACCACGTCACCTTCTTTACAGACATTATTTTCGTCGTGGGCTTTAATTTTCGTAGAACGACGGATCTGTTTGCCATAGAGTGGGTGACGAACTTTACGCTCGATTAGCACTGTAATAGACTTATCCATCTTGTTACTGACAACCTTACCAGTAACAATACCTACACTTTCGGTTTGTTGTATATCGTTACTCATTAGGCGCCTCTTTGTTTCGCATTGATCAAAGTCTTGATTTGAGCAATCGCGCGGCGATTGGCTCTAACTTCGTGTGTGCTACCTAGTTGACCGGTGGCTTTCGCCATACGAAGACGGAAAGCATCAAGTTGCTTTTCATCTAGTAATCCAGTCAGCTCTTCTACTGATTTATCTCGTAATTCACTGATCTTCATTACATTATCGTCCGCTTAACAATGGTAGTTTTGAAGGGAAGCTTAGCTGCTGCAAGCGTAAACGCTTCGCGGGCCAATTCTTCTGTAACTCCTTCGATCTCATAAAGCATTTTACCTGGTTTGATTTCGCATACCCAGTATTCTACAGGACCTTTACCTTTACCCATACGAACTTCTAATGGCTTATTGGTGATTGGCTTGTCTGGGAATACACGAATCCAGATTTTACCCCCACGTTTAACCTTACGAGTAATAGTACGACGTGCGGCTTCAATTTGGCGAGCCGTCATACGACCACGACCAACTGATTTTAGGCCAAACTGACCAAATGCAACAGTGCTACCACGATGAGCTAAACCCGTGTTACGCCCTTTATGCATTTTACGAAATTTGGTACGTTTTGGTTGTAACATAGCTTAACCTCTATCTGTGTTTGCTCTGTCTGAATTGCGACGGTTTCCACGGCCGCGGCGTTTTGGCGCACGAGTCTTGTCTTCTTTAGGAGGATTATAAACACTATCCATACCGTCTAGAATTTCACCACGGAATATCCATACTTTAACACCGATAGTTCCGTAAGTAGTCTCTGCACGAACTGATGCATAATCGATATCAGCACGTAGAGTGTGTAAAGGTACACGACCTTCACGATACCACTCAGTACGAGCGATCTCAGCACCACCTAAACGACCAGACAGTTCTACTTTAATACCTTGAGCACCAGAACGCATGCTGTTTTGTACGGCGCGCTTCATAGCACGACGGAACATTACACGGCGCTCTAATTGGCTTGCAATACCTTCAGCAACTAGACGAGCATCTAAATCTGGAGAAGTGATTTCTTCGATATTAACCTGAGCTGGTACGCCCATCATTTTGGTTAATTCTTTCTGTAACTTCTCAATGTCTTCGCCTTTCTTACCAATAACGATACCTGGACGAGCCGTTGAAATTGTGATTTTTGCAGCGCCAGTAGGACGCTCAATCATAATATGGCTAATCATAGCATTGTCTAACTTCTTACGAAGATAGTCACGTACTCGTATATCGTTAAGTAAAAATTCAGAATATTGTTTTGGGTCTGCATACCAGTTAGCGTTGTGTTTTTTTACAACACCAAGACGAATTCCGATTGGATGTACTTTTTGTCCCATGAGTTATTCTCCTACCTTAA
>NZ_JAGLBC010000076.1 GCF_018260395.1 Psychrobacter sp. | reverse complement strand
CTAGGTCTTTTTTTCACCTGTCATTTGATATTGCACTTCATGTGTTAATCTAAGCTTTATTTAATAGAATTATTTTATTAGTTAGAAATTAAAACTATAAACCACATCCACTGCATTTTCCGCTGCCGAAGTAGCCTCTATATAAATACGGTGGGTCAATTGATAACGCAGTGATAAGGTACTTTGCGAATTAAATACGCCTACCCCATACCTAATATATAAATCTGGGGTAATATAACCAGTAACATTCACATTGGTATCACTATCTGTACCTGATGCGTCAATTGTTAGTCGTTCAAGACCAAAAGCATTTCCGATACTGTTAGTTAGTCCACGTGTCCCTGTTAATCCCAAACTTAAACCCGCAGCAGCTAAGTTATTGGTTACTTCAGACTTAAAGCCTTCTTCACTGATCTGTGTCGCGCCAGAATTTGAAATACGACCCGTTACAAGCGCATTCATAGCTTGCTGCTGAGTTAAACCTGCGTCATTAAATACCACGATATTTGGTTCTGAAACTCTACCTTTTACTCTTACGCCCACGGTACGACCTTCGATTTCTTTATCCGCCTCGATACTTACACGTGGGTTGGTTACGTCCCCATTAAAGCGTACCTGAGCATAGTTAAGCTCAAGATTTTGACCAAATGCGTCTATAGTACTACGACGACTAACTTGGACAACGCCTAAGGCATTCATTACGCCCTGTCCTTTTTGGGTAACATGTATAGCGCCCGCTAACGGTAGGACTGCTCCAAAGCCTCGGAAATAAACATCTTTACCCAAATCTACACCAATGTCAGCATTGATCGACCAAGGTTTTGAGATAGCCAAAACCTCTTCAATATTACCAATAAGTGCACGGTTTAATACCACTACATCATCAGACTTAGTCACTACTTTTTCATTAGCTTCGGGTGGTCTAATGGTTGCAGTAGGAACAGAGACCGCACCCACTATATTGACATACTGCTGTAAAGGCTTAACGATAATATTAAGATCTGGATTGACTTCTGCATACAGTAAAGGCGGCTGAGTCAATACCAAACGCTCGCCTGTTACCCTCAATTTAGCTTGTAATTCTTGCTGCCAATCTATTGTACCTGATAGTTCGCCCTTGCCTTCTCCACTTAAGAAAGTACCTTCTAGGCTAGCCTTTTGACCTCTAATCTTGGCTTTAGCATTAATATCTGTCAGATTGATCGGTAAGTCTAACATTGCTACTGTGGCATTTCTAAGATTTACATCTCCATAGAATACAGGGCTTTTTAGTGTACCGCCTAAACCACCTGCCATAGTGATATTACCTTCAAGTCTGCGCATGCCAGGGAAGAAGGGTTTTAAAATGGCTAAATTTAACTCATTTAGTACTAAAGCACCAGATAGTGGTTTATTTTCCTTGTAAGGATCAATCACGACATCTGCATATCCTTTAGCACCATTTCCATTGTCAATATCAGTTCGTAGCTTTAGACCTTCCTCAAAAGATCTAGCAATAACTGAAATGCGCTTATAACCTACCGTAATTGGCTTATCTTGACCTTCTTGAATCATGCCAAATTTACCATTATCAGAATATAAAGTAGCATTTATAACAGGTTTGATGCCTTTGCCCCATTCAACGACGGCCTTACCGTTCAGGCTTGCTTGCCAACTAAGATCTTTTGGCATAAAGGGTGCAAATAAAGAGGTATCAATTTGTTGAATGGCTAAATTAACCTGTCCTTTAGTAGTGGAAGCAATTAAATTCTCACGTAAACAAATTTTACCTGTCTGGTCAATGGCCTCCCAACAATGAGCAGCTAATTGTACTTCAGGGGTTTTACCCCCATAAGAGACAATCAATTGCGCAGGTTGGCTTTGGGCCAGAGTGGCAAATTTAGTAGATATTTGACCATCCCCGACCACCCCACGCCACGTATTATTTTTACGGTCAAGTGTCCCTTTTATAGTAGCTTGTAGCCCAACTTCATTGTTAGCATTGGTGGTATCGCCTTTAAGCGTTAGAGTATGATCTTGCTCAGTGCCATTAAATACCGCATATATATTTTCAAACTTACTTCCGGATGCTTGTAAACCGTTTGCCATAACAACCAAAGTACTAGGACGCTTAGCTAAATCTACAATCTTCCCCTTTATCACACCCTTATCTAATAGGAAACCAGGTAGTGCCAGCTTATCACCCGTTAGATCAACGTAGATAGTAGGCAAAGCTTGTCCTTTATCCTGAATTAAAGTAAAACCGCCTAATACAGAGCCCGAAAAGTTTTTATTAATCTGACGTAAATCTTGAATACCTACTTTGGCCTCAAGATGCTCAGCATTGCCATTAGCAACTACTTGATTGTCACCCCATTTTAATAACAAATTATTAGCATTTAAGGTCTCAACGACACTTTTAACGTTTTGAACCTTCCCATTGGTATCATTTGATTTTAATACAGCAAAATACTGATTCATGTTCTTAGGCAGGTGTAAGGTAGTCTTAAGACTACCTTGAGCCAATAGCGGCTGGCCATCTATTTCACCACGCAATGCCATATTATCTAAAGTAATACGCTGTATGCTATCTTTCCATAAACCTGTACTAGATAACTTGCCAGTAATGTTACTCGGCACATCTTTGACAAAATAACTTAGGTTAAAGTCATCCATAACCGCATTAATATCCCAAGCGATGCCATCTCTAACATCCACCTTACCTTTTGCTATAATACTGCCTGCTTCGCCAACATGACTTAAATTACGAATATTAATAGAATGCGCGTCACCGCCAGCATCAATGATCAATTTACCTTTTGGCAATTGAGGCGTATCGATTGAACCATTAAATTTTACGTTAAAGTCACGTAAATCTCCGAGCTTGGTTTTATTGTCTCGCCATTTACCTGATGTTTGTAAGTCACCAGTAATAATACCTGACGTTTGTGGAGCAAAGAATCCAATGTTAAAGCGATTGGTGTTTGCTTTAATATTCCAGTTAATACCATCTATTAGGTTCACATTGCCTGATGCAGTTACGTCACCTGCTTCACCAGTATGCTTAAAATTTCTGATATTGATATTCTTCGTTGTGCCATTGGCATCGACTATAAAGATACCCTTTGGTACCCCTTGAGTCGCTACCTTACCGTTAAACCTGGCATCAAAGTTTTGTAAAGATCCATTGAGCACATCAACTACGCCATCACCACGTCCCTTAATATCCACATAACGATTTTCTGAAGACTTTTTGCCTGTTTTAGGATTAGTAGAATTGACTTTAGTAGTTAATATTGAAGATAAGTCGGTTGAATTGATAGTTAATACGTGACGTTGACCTTTAATCAGCTTGCCATTTATACGACGAGAAACATCTATCATTTTACCTGTAGCGTTAATATTGCCTTCCAAACGATTAACAGGAATTGAGTCATTAAACACTTGGGGTCTTAACTCTTTGGTTTTAGCATCAATGCTCCATGTTAAAGGCGAGTTTTTGGTTGCCAATAAAATACTACCTTTACCGGCCAAATCCCCTATAACCCCATCGTAATTTAAGTATTGTAGGTCAATTTTATTGCCGTACTTATTCAGTTTAACTTGATAGTCACCAGCAGGCGCAATATTTAGTTTATTGATCTCAGCGTTTGCGGTTACCCACAGTCTTTCATCTCGCAGCGTAACATCAGCTACACCACTAGGGCTGTCGATATCACCAACTTGAGGCACATTATTACGACGTAAATTCTTCCAACTGGCATCTACATACCAAGGCGATTTAAATCGAGGATTTTTTGGCTTGGCACCTTGAACAACTTTTGCCTTAATCTGCTCTCCATCACGTTGTTGAAGATTGGAATTGATTTGCATCAGGTTATCTTTATTACGCAATTGATATACCACAGCCAGCTCGCCATCTAAATATTCTGGGGCGTAAGGCGCTGCATTTTTTGGCAGTAAACCCCGTACCTTATAATCTTTACTATAAAGCATGGCTTTGGCAGTAAATACCTTATCCCAGTCAAGCACGCCTCTGGCCAATAAATTACCTTCTGGTGTCGTGGCAGTTAACTGCTGTATCAGCATTTTTTTGGTATCAATAATATCGGCACGAGCTTGATAATGGCCACTGGGAATGTCTTTAGCTACTAAATCGCTATTGATACGTAAGTCAATATCAGAGATGACACCCGAGGCAGTAGCCATACCGTTGGTGAGACGAATTTGCTGACCTTCAGCATATGGCAGGTCAATTTTATCCCAATTTAATTTGGCTTCAAACGGCGCATTGTCATCTAGACCTTGAACAGTAAATACACCGTCGACATTATTGTTGTTATATTTACTATGAATCTCGCCATAGGTACGTTTTACGCTACCCTTAGCCTTAATTTCGATAGGATCGACATAGACTTTTTGTAGTTTATTTACAGTCGCAACTGCTGATAAATCTAAAGGATAATTGCCTTCTAGAGTGACAGATCCATTTAAATCAGCTATTTTAACAATATCACTGTACTGCAAGTTGCCTCGACCTACATTGACTTTGGTACCTATCCAATATAAATCTATTGCACTAATATTCGTAACTTCAATAGGATCTCTTTGAGCTTGGTTGTAAATAATTTTGTTGATATGCGCTTTATCAAAACGTAAATCAACCGGTAGCTCGTATTTTTTGTACTTGAACGGATCACCAGAGGGCGGCATGCGGTTTTCGATGACGATAGTTTCAATATCTGCATCACGTAAATGTACCTGTCTAGCAAATAGTGCACGCCAACCAACTTTTACGAATGTATTTAAAAAATGAACATCCACATCTTTTGACGCGCTCATAGTAATATCTTTTATTTTTACCCCATCAAGTAGGTTGCCCTCTTGATACTTTAACTTAACCCCAGTTTCTGAAACTATTTTTTCAAGAATAAACTTAGTGCCCCTTTCGGTTCCTGCCATAATGTAAAAAGCTATACATATGATTAGAAACAACATCAACAACAAAGCCAATAACTTTATCAAAAATGATAAAGGATAGTGGTGTTTAAGCCGCTCAGCATCTCGCTGAGCAGGGTCTTTTTGTTGATTAGGATCAGGAGCTTGCGAAAGGGTCATGGGCTTAGTAACTTGTTTTATATAGGATAAGCCTAATAAAGCTTAATAAAAATACTGCTCAGTAGCTAAATAAAAAACCTACCGAACAATTTATAACGTAAATTAATCTAGCAATGAATACTTAATAGTTAATTTTCAAATACATTCGAACAAAACTTGAAATAGTTAAAGTTTAACAGCCTGCTTTCATAAATGACATGAAGTAATATTTCAGTAAATCAATGAATCGTAACCGTATTATAATAAGTCTTCAATGCTTACTTAAAAGATAGCACCTACTGTAGCGGTGACCCAATGAAGAAATGGAGTCGAACAGGGATGCTATCTTCTAAAACCCCTGCCGCTAAATCTAATCGAACCATACCTACCGGAGATGCCCAGCGTACCCCGAAGCCAACCCCTAATTTGGTATCTGCCTCAAAGTTGGTATCATAAGCGTTACCCACATCAGCAAATACAGCGCCTCTTAGGCCAGGCTTAAACTCGTAATTGTATTCTGCACTTCCTACAGCTAAGACTTGTCCGCCTACTAAATAACCATTTTCAAGAGCAGACAGGCTATTATAATCGTATCCTCGAATACTACGGTCGCCACCAGCAAAGAAGCGAAGTTTATAAGGCACATTATTAAAATCATCTGCCCAGATATAACCACCATCTAAACTTGCAACAACTTGATGCTTTTTCATTTCACCAAAGCTATATACTCCACTCACGCCAGCTCTCGCAATGGCCATATCGGTATCGGTTAAAGCACTCTCTGAACCTGCTTCAATAGAATAATATTGGCGCCATCCTTTGGTAGGATTCGTGACACTGTCGGACACTGTCTTATCTAACTGATAACCCAATAACAATGCTTCTTGATCAAACTTCGCCCCTTCACGGTTAAAGGGAATGGGTAATTTTTGACGATCTGTACCAGTGACCCCACTTTCTAATTGGTCTTGACGGTAACGTAGAGAATAAGTCCGATTCCACCCAGTATCACTACGTATATTACGTGCTATACCCGCCTTAATGGTGGTGGTATCTAGATCCAAGTTACCTTCACCCTGATTGATAGTTTCTTGCTCATAGCTGATATTGGCTTTCAGTGTATCGTCTAAAGGATGCTTCCAAGGACGGCTGGCATGCACATTGATTGATTTATTGATTTTTGAAGCGCCGACACTGATACCCGCTTGATACCCATCCCGATTAATTAGGTTGTGCTCCATACGGGCAACTGCACGAACTCCTGTATCCGTACCATATCCTATACCTAAGTCTACATCTCTAGGCTTATCAGCAGTTACAAACACATATAAAGGCACTGACTTACTTTCGGCCACCTCCTGTGGTGTTTTACGATTGGCCAGAACGGTTTTGGATAAATCCTTTGGTAAATTGCTAGTATTTGAAAGAGGATCTTTTTCATCGGGGAAAATTTTCTGTACTGTATTACTTATAGCATTTGATATTTTACCCAGTAAGTTTTTAGATTCGTCTTTAGTTTCATCAAGTACTCTATCATCTGGCAGAAGTGATAAACGTTCGGCTTTAGCAGTGATTTCTTGAAGCTTGTCAGTTGTTTCTTGATCCACTGAATATTCAATAGGAGCGAACTCACTACTGCCTCCAGTCAAGGCTTGTGGGTCTATAAGATTACCATTTTTATCATAAAGCACATCTGATCCATCAGCAACTAAAGGCGTGTTATCCTTATTAGCTGAGTCGGATTTTTGATCTGTATTGTTAAAACCCAAGGTGGCATTACTAACCTGAGGTCTAATGGTTTCAACGTTTACAGAGTTAAAATAACGGGTAGCCGATAAATCATTGGTAAACTTGGTGACGTCTGGCCCATAAAACTCATCTCCAACTTTGAATTTATGCAACTGATGCAATAACTCTGCTTTAACCGGGAGTTTATCGGGATCTGTAGTTAACTGCCCAGTCTCTTTATCAACTGTAAAAAATATCACATTATCAAAATGATAGCGCTTACCTGTGTCATAGACCAAATCCACATCAGCCGTATTATCCGGTAGAATGATATCTACTGATTTGTTCAGCCATTGACCATCAAAGAAACCAAACTGATCCTTTGTGGTTTCAATGCGCTGTTTGGTTTGCTTATACTCACCATGATTAAAAATTTCATCTATTTGAGGCGGCGCATCTTTTTGAATAGCCTTAAACTCGGTCAAAGCCTCGCCTTCGCCACGTATATCAATATTTCGGCTATTAACCTTTACTGGATCACCAAGATGTTCAATAATAACTGCTACTTGATCGGAGCCAACTCGTTTAAAGCTCATTTTAATGTCATAATACCCGACAGCTTGTGCCGCATTCAAGGCTTCTTGATGCAGTTTTGGAGTAACTGCAGTAAAGTCAGAGATAGACTGAACTGTAATATTTTCCATCGCCGCTTTAATATTTGTCGCAGGTTGAGTGTTTTTATCTGCTTCGATTAGTTTGGGATTAGTTTGAGATGCTCCCTTATTTTGCTGCATATAAATCTTTGCTTTGATTCTTGGTAGAGCAGCATAGCCATCATTAAACAAACGGTTATATAATCCCTTGAAAAATCCAGGCTCGGCTTTTGTATCATCAAAGCCCTTATCTTCATTTGAATCAACCGATGATGTTAAATCTTGATTGGGATCGCCTTGGTGCTCTGGCAATTGGTACTCTGGCAAATAATCGTCAGGATTAATCCCTGAATCTTGACCATTTTTTTGCTGTGCATCAACGACTACTGATTCTGTAATCTCATTATCAGAGTTTACGACGCTGGATTCAACCTTGCCGATGGGGGTGTTTTTTACCGCTTGTAGTGCAGCAGTTTCTGCAGCATTGGCCTCACCTTTATCAGGGTTTACGGTAACGTCTTTAGCCTGATAAACCGGCTTTGTCGCCTCTAACTGCTCTTTAGTGTCATAGTCGTTACTAGGATCGTCAAGCTGAATTCCTAATGTATCTTGATTAGTTGGGGTTATTTGTGTGGTGACATCAAGCTTGGTGTCAAAACCTATTGGTGGCTGAGTTGAGTCTAGTCGTGCTACTGGTTTGTCAAATCCTTGAGAAACTTCGGTGGCAACTTGAGATAGAACCTGTTCGATTTGCTGTGGTGATTGCATTACTGGCGCACTTGCCAAACTTTCACCAACCTTGCTATCAGTCTGTAGTCCTTTATCAGAGAACACGCGTTCAAAAATCTCTTCACTATTTTCATTTTCATTAATTTTTTTAGGTAATGCGCTTTTGCTACTATTGTTTTTTTTAGTCTGATTAGAGTTGAAAGGTTTAGATATTGGAGAGTTTAATGTTTCGCGCTGATAGTCCTCAAGCACACTAGGGTCAATCAATCCTTTTTCGACTGCATTTTTTAATTTTAGGGCAATAAGCGCTTCATCAAGTTGATCTTGCGACTGTACTTTAGACTGAGCTAAATTCGGATTGTATTGCTCGTTTTCAATACTTGCAGGCTTCGTCGGTCCCTCCGCATAAGCTACTGTTGTAACAAAAGCTTGAGCCATGAGGCAGACTGATAAGCCATATGCAAGTTTAGAATAGCGAAAAGGCAGGGTTTTAATACCGATTTCGCTCTTGTAAAAATTACCTTGAATTGATATCTGTCTTTTAGCTAGCCGCTTCGCTAGCACCCCATTGCAATTCATGTTAGGCATTACTGCTCTCTTATCTATGCTAGATTACTTAAAGGACTCTTCACTATAGACTAACGTCTTAACCTTAATCCTGCAAATGTGATTTTGCTGCAAATGCTATTTTATAATCAAAAAAAACAAATTTAACTTAGTTGTGATAAATTGTGGCTATTATACTTATCTTTAAATAATTTAAATCTTTAAATATATTTAATCTCCAATTAGATTTAATCCTTAATGGATTAAAATTAAATTGAAATTATATTAGGAAGCCGGTGTATGGCATCACAATTTTCGCTTTTTCGCAGCCGTCGTTTCACCCCAATGTTTTTTACTCAATTTTTGGGTGCATTTAATGACAACTTTTTCAAACAGGCTTTATTATTAGTCTTGACCTATAGCGCTGCAGCCAAACTTGGATCTTCAGTTAGTTTACTCAATAACTTAGCCGCCATGTTGTTTATTTTACCTTTTTTCATATTTTCTGCGCTGGCTGGTCAATTGGCTGATAAATACGAGAAATCAAAGCTTACCTGGTATATCAAACTGTTAGAACTTGTCATTATGGTATTTGCAGCCTTTGGTCTCATATTTGAAATTTACTGGTTGTTATTTTTAGCTCTATTTTTATTAGGCGTACAATCTACTTTCTTTGGTCCTATAAAGTACGCTTATTTGCCACAAGCGATGCATAAAGATGAATTGGTAGGTGCCAATGGGTTGTTTCAAACCGGCACTTCACTGTCTATATTAATAGGCATGATGGTGGCAGGCTTATTTACCCAATTGGACAATCACTTATACTGGATTAGTGCCATGGCACTATTAATCGCTGCACTCGGTCTACTATCAAGTAAATTCATTCCGAACATGCCAGCGGTTCAACCTGATCTTAAAGTCAACTGGAACATCTGGAGCACCAGTATGGATACCATTAAGTATCTATATTCGTTGCCTTTGTTGTTCTTTATCATTATGGGTAATAGTTGGTTTTGGTTCTATGGGGCTACTTTTTTAACTCAGACGCCTGAGTTTAGTAAAGTAATATTAAATGGTAATGAATCAGTGGTTATTTTTCTATTAACTCTATTTTCTGTTGGTGTGGCGACTGGGTCCTTACTTTGTAAAACCTTAACCAAAAACCAAGTTAGTTTTAAATTATTACCCTTTGGTATTGCAGGTCTGAGTTTGTTTGCCATTGACTTATATTTTTCACTATCTGCGTTAAATGTGAATACTACCGCTTTATTGGGTATCGGTGAAATTTCTAACGTTAATGGAAGTTGGCGCGTATTTGCAGATTTATTCTTTTTAGGGTTTAGTGGAGGTATTTACATTGTCCCCCTTTATGCAGCCATGCAGGCCTACTCGCCTATCAGTCATAGAGCTCGTGTTATTGGTGCCAATAATATTTTTAATGCGATATTTATGGTGACCTCTGCCATTTTTGCTATTGTGATTTTAAACTTACTAAAGCTATCTTTACCGCAACTGTTCTTCATCACGGGCTTAATTAACATTGTATTTGGCGTATTTTTATATTTTAAATTAAATAAATATAAAGACGCTATGCAGATCCAAGAAGACACCTTAATTACGTAATTTAAGCAGCTTTGCCACCTATAATTCGTTTTATCACAAATTAAAAAATTTAATTAAGTAATGTTATAAATGAATAAAAGCCAATCCTTAGAGTTGGCTTTTTTAATACTGATTTATATTAAGGTATTATGATTACAATCAAATGTTAGCTGATTCAATACTTGTAGGGATTAACTATGATTGTTAAATTAATTTGATTATTAACAATAGCTACTTATGGGCTTTAAACTAACTTTAGCTCAATGAAATTAAGCTAAATGAATTTATTTAACAGGATAAATTATCTTATACGATTGATACGTTTGGTTAGCATAATAGCTACCGGAATGGCTATTAAAGCCCCTACAACAGCCGTACTAATAATATGTGGAATGCCGTCATATCCTATCACTAAAGCTATAACCATAAGCACACCAATGATCACAGTAGCTGTCATACTCCATATCATACTAAGCAGTTGCCAGTTCATATTAAACCTCCCACTTTATAAAGATTATAGGTTTATAACTATCTATTAGTTTGTAACTATCTAAAAGATTGTAAGGATCTATAAGTTTAATTCACTCATGATTTACAACTATCTATTAAGATTGTTAAATTTAATGTAATAGTTATCTACATATAGTTATACACTAAAACCTTACTTTCTTTAAGGGTTTTTACAAAAATTCTTTAACATCTATAGTCGGCTTATCTTGAAGAAAAATTGCAATTAAAATGTTATGATTTAAGAAGGCTTGATGACGCTATTCAAATAGCTAGTATTAGCAAATGTTTTCATCATTGATGATAAATGTTTTTTGATTGTTGTCTATAGTTAGTTGAGTGCTATCTATAGTTTTAATATTGTCTATAGATAGTATGGTTGGATTATTAATTGATAAAGGCTATTACATGTCGCAAGTCTCATTTATTCCTGTGCCCTACTTCCAATTTGTACCACAGGCATTAGATTTCGACTTAACTCAATGCAACTTTAAGGTTGTTCCTAATAAGAAAATCCATCGTCATTGTCCTTTCATCATTATTGATGCAGATTATATTAATGAACCCTTGATGAATGTGGCTGTAGCTTCTTTGCAAGAAGAGTCAGCAATAGTATTGGATGACCCTAAAGCTAAAAACAGTAGGTTAGACGAAATTAGTGCAGACACCTCTACTGAGTCCATATCCGTTAGTCTATGCACCACTGAAGATAACGATAACGATAAAATCATACAGCATAGTAAAAATTCTAATACCATTGATGCTGAACTTTATCTCAAAAGTTCTGATGAGCTATCTAAGGAAGAAAAGTTAAAAATAGAAAAAGAAGCACAGCTTGAATCTTATAAGCAATTTTTGGCTGAGCAAAAAAGCCAAGTTTCTATCGACTACCCTGGTGTGCGGGTAGATATAGAAGCAAACGCTCTGCCTAGTCGTATGTATTTTATTATGAATGCGCTTTCTGCCATAATTGCCAGCTATGGGCTGGTAATAAATTCCGCAGCAGTGGTTATCGGCGCTATGTTAGTGGCTATGATGCTAGGCCCTATTAGTGGCGCAGCTTTGGCCGTTATTGATTATAGAGCGCCCTTATTAAAAAAATCTTTAT
>NZ_JAGLBC010000075.1:9584-11953 GCF_018260395.1 Psychrobacter sp. | reverse complement strand
AAATCATCAATTTTCTCTTTAACTGGCTCGATACCAACCGCACAGTTCTCATTAAAGCTGTTGCACGCATCACCTAATAGCTTAATAGACTGTAGTAAATTATAGGCAATAACCGGTTTGAATACGTTTAGCTCGAAGTTACCAGATGCGCCTGCCATACCAATAGTTACATCATTACCCATTACTTGGGCTACGACCATGGTCATGGCTTCAGACTGTGTTGGGTTAACTTTACCTGGCATAATTGATGAGCCTGGCTCATTTTCAGGAATGGTAAGCTCACCTAGACCACAACGTGGACCAGAGGCTAACCAGCGTACATCATTGGCAATTTTGTTTAAGCTGGCTGCCAATGTTTTAAGCGCACCAGAAGCGAATACTTCAGCATCACGAGCGGCTAAGGCTTCAAATTTGTTTGGTGAAGTTTTAAAAGGTAGGCCCGTTAGCGTCGATAGCTGTTCAGCCGCTTTTACAGCGTAGTCAGGGTGAGCGTTTAGACCTGTTCCTACTGCAGTGCCGCCTAATGGTAGCTCATATAAGCCTTGTAAAGCATTATCGATACGCACTAAGGCATGATCAAGCTGGCTAACATAACCGCTGAATTCTTGACCTAAGGTTAACGGCGTTGCATCTTGTAAATGGGTACGGCCGATTTTTACGATGCTGTCAAACTTTTTAGCTTTTTTGTCTAATGTGTCACGTAACGCTGTGACCGCTGGGATTAGTAAGCTATTGATTTGTCGTGCTGCAGCAACTCGAATAGCCGTCGGGAAGCTGTCGTTGGTAGACTGAGCATGGTTTACGTGGTCATTAGGGTGGATAGGTTTATACGTACCACGATCTGAACCAGCGATTTCATTGGCGCGATTGGCTAATACTTCATTCATGTTCATGTTTGACTGCGTACCTGAGCCAGTCTGCCATACGACTAATGGGAATTGGTCTGTTAATCCACCATTGATAACTTCGTCAGCCGCTTGAATAATTAGGTCACGCTGGCTCTCTTCGATACGGCCAAGGCTTGCGTTAGTAATAGCTGCTGCTTTTTTAACCAATGCCATTGCTTCAATCATTGGACGTGGTAAAGTTTCGCCACCAATTTTAAAGTTTTCACGGCTACGCTGAGTTTGAGCACCCCAATAAGCATCAGCTGGAACTTCAACATTACCCATGGTATCTTTTTCTATACGAGTTGACATGATGTCTCCTATTATTGATATATAATCTAAAAATTTTGTTATGATTTAAAGAACATGAATTTCTCAACATGCAATGAGGCAAGGGCAAAATAATAAAACCCAATTATGATATCATGACTTATCACCAAACGCATTTGGCCATGTTCGTAAACGCTATATTATTCATTTAACCCGCATCTATTATAAATGAAACTATGACCACTAATCCTTCTAGACGTGAAATTAATCGTCAACGTCGACTATTGACTGCACAGCAACGACGCATGGCCAGTACCTATGCCAGTCAATATTTAGCCAAACTCACTCCTCGCCTGCCAAAAGGCGCCAAAGTGGGGATATATTTGGATGACTTTGGTGAGCTGCCCACTCAGCCGATTTTAAAATGGTGTCAGCTAATGCGCTATCAAGCGTACTTGCCAGTTATCAATACCTTAGGTCGTGATAACAAACACATGCGCTTTGTGCCTATTTATCATCATAAGTTAAGCGCCATCCCTACCGTACGTCACAGTTTTGGTATGAAAGAGTCCAAAAACCGTCACCTAATATCCTTCAATGAGTTGGACCTTATTATCTGTCCCTTAGTAGCTGCAGATGAGCAAGGCAATCGCATGGGCATGGGCGGCGGCTTTTATGACACCACGCTAGCTAATTCATACCAATATAGTAGCTCTACAAATCATCGCAAGCATCCTTTAAGGGTCGGATGGTGTTACGAATTCCAAGTAATCAATAAGCTTGAAACTCAGCCTTGGGATGTGCCACTTAATGCGCTAATTACCCCAAATAAGATACGGTGGTTTTCATGACAAAGTCTACTAAACAGACGCTTAATATAACACTCCAACAGCTGCCTAAATCGACATCTAAACCCACACCTAATTATTCTAGTGCAGAAAATGTAGACCGTTATTTACAAACTCTTGAGTTAACCCAAAGCCGCGAACCTTTACGTCAATTATCGCCTGAAGAGCAGTTATTTACTGAAGAAGAACTTGCCCGACTGGTTAATCCTGATAAGCTAAAAGCCCTAATGAATAATGGTGATGACTTTCTAGGTTATTTAACCGGTGAGATTGATAAATTTCAAAATTAAATCGTAAAGCTTAAGCCATAAATAAAAACAGCCAATCAATACAAATATCTAAAGTCCTTAACCTAACTAGATAA
>NZ_JAGLBC010000075.1:0-9484 GCF_018260395.1 Psychrobacter sp. | reverse complement strand
CTAGATAAACCAAGCTAGATAACCCAAGAAACTTATAACACTATATTTAATCCTCTTAACCTTATTTAATCCTCTTAACCTTCATAATCCTTTTTATCCTATAAGCAATCCTCATTAGAGACGAACATACCGCATCAATCATAATTATTCTTTATTGAGTTTTTGCTCATAATTGTTATTTAAACTATAACTTAGTCATAAGATTGTGCTCTGTAAAAGTTGATTTTTAAACAATAGCATCTCAATTATTATTAACTACTAAATCGATATTCAGTAATGACTCAGGTAGAACTCTTTGAATACAACTTGCAATTATCATCATTCATCACCATTTAATAACTCATAGCATAAAAAACTTCTTAACAAGAAGATTTGTGTCACACGATAAGGAAAAAATATGAGTAAATCCGACAAAGAGTATGACAGCAGTTTCGAGCAACTTATGAATGATAGCCTTGATATTGAGGTTGATTCTAATGACACTCAAGTTGATGATGATGCTGACATAACTACAGATTCAGAACCAATGGATGTGGCACTAGATACCGATGAGAATTCAAGTTCTTTACCGCTGTTAGCGTTACGAGATGTGGTGGTTTACCCGCATATGCAAATCGCATTGTTTGTGGGCCGTGAACCTTCGGTTAAAGCCATCCAAGCGTCTCAAGATAATTTTAATGACTTGGTATTGGTTGTGGCTCAAAAAGACTCGCTCAGTGAGGATATCCAGCTAGACAATCTTTATGATTACGGTACTGTATGTCGTATCGTTAGTACCATGCCTCATGATAGCGATGAGAACTGCATCAAAGTATTAATTGAAGGTCAGTATCGTGTCAAATTAGACAGCATCACTGATCAGGGCAATATGCTGCATGGGGAGTTTACCCGTAGCGACATCACGCTACCTATGGATGAAAAGCAACAAGAGAATACAGTTGAAGCATTACGTAGCTTATTTGCTCATTATGCTGAAGCACGTCTACGCAATAGCCGTGAGTTAATTCGCGTTTCTGAACGTATTGAAGATTTACTAGAGTTGGTATATTTCATTGCCACTCGGGTATCTATGGATCTTGAAGCTAAACAACTGTTGCTTGAAAAAGACGATATTGCGATGCATATCAATACGCTTACTGAATATTTGGCGAAGCAAAGCGCAGAGCAGTCTATCGAACAAGATATCCATGAAGCAGTTCGTCGTCAAATGGAAAACAATCAGCGTGAGTACTTCTTAAATGAGAAGATGAAAGCTATCAAAAATGAGCTTTCTGAAATCAGTGACGGCTCATTTGACGCTGATGATGATATCGAAGAGTTAGAAGCACGTTTAAAAGAATCAGATTTACCTGAAGATGTGCGTAAAAAAGCTGAACAAGAATTTAAAAAGCTTAAAATGATGCCTCCAGCTTCAAGTGAATCATCAGTAGTACGCAATTATATTGAATGGATTTTAGATACACCTTGGAAAAAAACCAGTAAAGTATCTATTAAGTTAGACAAAGCGCAAGAAGTGCTTGATGCTGACCACTATGGTCTAAAGGATGTTAAAGACCGTATTGTAGAGTATTTAGCAGTGCAGTCACGTGTGAAAAAACTGCGCGGTCCAATCCTTTGTTTAGTAGGCCCTCCAGGAGTTGGTAAGACTTCACTTGGTGAGTCTATCGCTCGCGCTACTGGTCGTAAGTTTGTACGTATGGCATTAGGCGGCGTGCGTGATGAAGCTGAAATTCGCGGTCATCGCCGTACTTATATTGGCGCTATGCCAGGTAAGATTGTGCAGTCTTTGGCTAAAGTTGAAGTCAATAACCCGCTGTTCTTGTTAGATGAAATAGATAAGATGGCTCAAGACTTCCGTGGTGATCCAGCGTCAGCCTTGCTTGAGGTATTGGATCCATCTCAGAATAACAAGTTTAATGACCATTATTTAGACTTAGACTTAGACTTATCTCAAGTAATGTTTATCTGTACTGCCAACAGCATGGATATTCCACCGGCACTGCTTGATCGTATGGAAGTGATTCGTCTACCCGGTTATACCGAAGATGAAAAAATCAACATTGCTGAGAAATATTTGGTGCCAAAGGCTATTCAGCAGAACGGCTTGAGAAACGATGAAATTGAAATTGTGCCTGAAGCTTTGCATAGTATCGTTCAACGCTATACCCGTGAAGCGGGCGTACGTAATCTTGAACGTGAAGTGAACAAAATCTGCCGTAAAGTAGTGCGTGAGTCTATTGATAAGTATGGGGTTAAACCTTCTAAAAAGACTAAAGTCGAAACGGTAATTGTTGATGCTGATAACATTAGCGACTATCTTGGTGTGCATCAATATGATTATGGCTTAGCTGAAGAAGCACCTGAAGTGGGACGTGTCACTGGTCTTGCTTGGACTAGCGTTGGTGGTGAGCTATTGACCATTGAAACCATTACCATGCCAGGTAAAGGCGAGTTCGTTTATACCGGCTCGCTTGGGAATGTCATGAAAGAGTCCATTCGAGCGGCAATGAGTGTGGTTCGTGCTCGCGGCGAAATGCTGGGTATTGATTATGACACCTTTAAATCTAAGGATGTCCACGTTCATATGCCAGAAGGTGCGACGCCAAAAGATGGTCCATCAGCGGGTATTGCTTTGACCACAGCCCTTGTGTCTGCGATGACCGGTATTGCCATTCGCTCTGATATTGCTATGACAGGTGAAGTTACGCTTCGCGGTAAAGTATTACGTATTGGTGGTCTAAAAGAGAAACTCCTAGCGGCGCATCGTGGAGGCATTAAGCATGTGTTAATCCCTGCTTCTAATGAGCGCGATTTAGTCGAAATCCCAGACAATGTTAAACAAGGCTTGATTATTCAGCCCGTGTCTACCGTAGATGAGGTGCTTCAGGTTGCCTTAGTTGAAATGCCAAAACCTTTGAGCCCTTCAAAAGTGGCAGTGGATACTACGAAATCTAAGAAGGCTTTACATAGCTAATTTACCTTTAAGGTGATTTAATTAACTGGTTCAGTTTTATTATTATAAAAGTCGCTATGTGTAGCGGCTTTTTTATGTCTAATACACTTTATGTTTGGCTAAAATTATCTATGTTCAATTAGTATCATTACTTAGCATGATACTAAAAATATTATTAAGTTAGCGAATTTACATTTAATAACGTATTGCAACGTTTTAGATAATGGATTTATATGGCTTAAAGATATACTAAATAAGATGAATATATGAAAGTCTTTAATAGTCTTTGCTATTAAAGCTTAAAATTATCGCTGCACTGTTTACTTTTATAATGCTTAGTACTGAATGCTTAATACTAAGCAATGCCAACTTAAATGTTATAAATTTATCGTCTGTATATAGATTACAATCTAAGTAAATTAGATATAGCTCTGATAGCAACAGTTAATTGCATCCACTTAATTAGATTAGGAGTACTTATGAAAAAGCTATTAGCAACTTCAGCAGTTCTAGCTTCTGCACTAGCCTTATCTGCTTGTCAATCTACCCCGACCAAAGGTGATCTTCCAGCTGAAGTCCAACCTGCCCTTGAAGCACAAATGCAATTGGTGGATATTAGTAAAGCTCATTTAGGTAAGGTGTATTTACGTCCAGTGAATGGCGGCGTCCAAGTATTTGGTCAATTGACAGGCTTACACCCCGGTTCTACTTATGCCATTCATATCCATGAAAACGGAAGTTGTGGCAATAGTGGCAAAGATGCGGGTGGTCATTTTAACCCATTGAATAAACAACATGGTAATCCTAACTCTTTAGAGAGTCATGGCGGTGACTTGCCTAATATTACTGCCGATGCCAACGGTGTGGCAAATATGAACTTCTTACGAAGAGATATCTCTGTAGATCCTCAAATGGCTAACAGCGTTTATAATCGCTCGTTTATTATTCATGCCGGTGTAGATGATTATACCAGCCAACCTTCAGGTAATTCAGGTGACCGCATGGCTTGTGGTGTTATCAAAGCTTATTAGTATTTAAAGTTTAATATTAAATTGTAAATTACATTTTTAACTCCTTTGGGTAGCAATTCATAGTGCTTAATTCTTACCCTATTTAATACCAGTTTCTACTTTAAGGAGCTGGTATTTTTTATACATTTTTATCTATAATATTAATTTATTTACATATTTTAAAAACCGAATATGGTCACTAGTTAATACGACATTTACTGTCGTATAGCATACCAAACCCCCTATTAAGTTACTGTCAATTTGTTATACTTACTTTATCAAAACACCCGTCACAACTACTTATAACTAATTACTTATTAATAGGTACTCATTAATCGTTAGTTGTTAATAGCAACTATAATCAAAAAAAGATTAAACTCATCTTCCTAGACTTTATTATATTATTGGCTGTTAATTTTCATTAGTACTACTAATATGTGATTTAATCCTTATAATGAACGGCACTGTTATTTAAACTTTCTTTCTTCAATAATATTTTTTATTAACGCTCAAACCGATTAACTTTAAGTATTTGCAAAACTAATTTAGGATATCAATATGGACGACAACAAAGCCAAAGCGTTAAAAGCTGCCTTAGGTCAAATTGAAAAGCAATTTGGTAAAAACACTATCATGCATCTAGGCGATAATTCTGCCACTTTAGATGTTGATGTGGTATCAACAGGCTCATTAGGTCTAGATATTGCACTAGGAATTGGCGGGCTACCTAAAGGGCGTATTGTAGAAATCTATGGCCCTGAAAGCTCAGGTAAAACCACTTTAACTTTACAAGCTATTGCTGAATGTCAAAAGCAAGGTGGTACTTGCGCCTTTATCGATGCTGAACACGCTTTAGACCCTATCTATGCTCGTAAATTAGGTGTGAACACCGATGATTTATTGGTTTCTCAGCCAGATAATGGCGAACAAGCCTTAGAAATTACTGATATGCTGGTTCGTTCAGGTGCATTAGACATGATCGTTATTGACTCAGTAGCGGCGCTTACTCCACGCGCTGAAATTGAAGGCGAAATGGGTGATAGTCACATGGGTCTTCAGGCTCGCTTGATGAGTCAGGCTTTACGTAAAATTACTGGTAACGCTAAGCGTTCAAACTGTATGGTTATTTTTATTAACCAGATCCGCATGAAAATTGGGGTTATGTTTGGCTCTCCTGAAACGACTACTGGCGGTAATGCACTTAAATTTTATGCCTCAGTTCGTCTAGATATTCGTCGTATTGGCGCGGTTAAGAGTGGTGATGAAATCATTGGTAACCAAACCCGTGTTAAGGTTATTAAGAATAAAATGGCCCCTCCTTTCCGCCAAGCTGAATTCGAAATCACTTATGGCGAAGGTACCAATCACTTAGCCGAAGTGGTCGATTTGGGTGTTGATATTGGTGTGGTAGGTAAAGCCGGCGCTTGGTATAGCTATGGCGATGAGAAAATTGGTCAAGGTAAAGCCAACTCAGTATTGTTCTTAAAAGACAATCCAGCAATTGCTGAAGAGATTGAAGCTAAGATTCGTGCTGAAAAATTGGCAGTAGCTCCAGAAAAATCTGCTACAGAAGTTGAGCCAGAATTGGTTGAAGTAGACTCAGAAGTAGAAGCAGAATAAGGTGTGTTTTTGTTTAATCTCTAAATGAATTTAAATAGTTTGTTTATTAGGTGAAATAACAAGCACTCTTCTTTTATCATCAAGCAATATAGCTATTGTTAAATCAAATAGTTTTAACTATGACTTATGGCAAGTGGCTTATAGCTTATAGAATGAAGAGTGCATTAACTTAGGGTTAAATTATCATATTTATGGAGATAAAAACCTTAGCTCAGATTTTGGCAGATAATTCAAAGTCGTCTGAAGGGACTAGTAAATCTAAACGTACTCGAAGCCTGAAAGATTATGATAACCAAAATAAGCCAAAACACTCTAGAAATTTAGCCGATAAACAGCCACGGGCACAGTCGAAAACTGTTCGTGGCTTTGATGCGCCTGAAGATAATTTAGATAAATTGCTATCAACGCACGATTCAAACAACGACTATCCGTCGACATCTAGAGACCTTTCTACAACCGAATATTCTATCAAGTCCAAGTCCAAGTCCAAGTCCAAGTCCAAGTATCCTAACGAAGCCACTTATCAAAAACAATCAGACCCTTCATTTAGTAAAAGTAAACGTAAAAAAATAAAACAGTTTCACCCCGCCTCGCCTTATCAGCCTAAAACATTGACAACTGAGCCGATTGAAGAAGTCGACGCTCATAGCATTAACAACCTATTAATCCAAGTCAGACAAGAAGCTAAAAATAATTCAATAGCTAAGCTGTCAAATCTAACCAAGCTATCAAATCTAACAACCGCAACACACTTAAAAGCGGAAAGACCTGACTTAATTGATGCTGATAGCTCAGCTGCCCTTTTTGCTACTAATAAAACGGATATTAACTCAGTTGACAACTTACTGGCTGCTTTAAAAACTTATTTAAAAACACCAAAGCAACGACAAGCAGAAAAAGAGGAAATTAAAGCCAATAGTCGGCTACGCTGGCTCGCCTTTTATTACTTGTCCAGACGTGAGCATTCTGCCGGTGAGTTGCGTCAAAAATTAATCGATAAAGAACAAGATCCTCTAAAAATTGAAGCATTACTTAAAGAATTTGCTGAAAAAGGTTATCAAAGCGACCATCGTACGGCATTGATGCTGATACGTGAGGGTATTCGTAAAGGGCGGGGTCGAGTACGTATTAAAAACGAATTCTATAAGCGCCAAGTAGACGTGCCTTCTAATATCGATGAATTAATTGATATGGCTATGGAAGACAATGAGGAATTTGTCGATGTTGTTGCTGATAATGAGTTGATTGAAGGGGTAGATTGGTTGCGTCTGGCCGTTGAAGCCCGAGTAAAAAAATATGGCGATGAAATTCCTAGTGATCAAAAGTTAAAAGCTCGGCAACTAAGATTCCTACAATACCGCGGCTTTCAGCCAGATATATGCTTTGAAGCTATTAAGTACAATTTACAAACGCTGGATGAACGGTTTTAACCTTTATATTTGTGACGTATAACTTTCAAAATATCAGTAATTTTTAAACACTTTAATATATTTTGACTATCTTGAACCGCTAAAACAAAACCTGCTATGATTTAGTAATGTTTAAAATATTTTAATGGTATTTATTGAATCCTTAAAAAACTTTGTATTGACACACACATAAGTGACTTTTATGAGCTCTCCTATTATTGGTATAGATTTAGGAACGACAAACAGTCTTGTGGCATTTTGGCATCAAGACAAAGCGGTTCTTATTCCAAACTCTCTTGGACGTGTATTGACGCCTTCTGTGGTTAGTATAGATAAAGACGGTTCTATCTTGGTGGGTCAAACAGCTAAGGAGCGTTTAATCAGTCATCCTGAGCAGACAGCTAGTGTATTTAAACGCTTTATGGGAAGCCAAAAAACCTACCGCTTAGGTCATCAAAAGTTCAGTCCAGAAGAGCTGTCCTCACTAGTATTAAGCTCTTTGAAAGCGGATGCTGAGGCTTATTTAAAATGTGAAGTCACAGACGCTGTGATTACAGTACCCGCGTACTTTAATGATTATCAGCGCCAAGCGACTAAAAATGCCGCTCATTTGGCAGGACTAACCGTACGACGCTTGCTTAATGAACCTACAGCAGCTGCCATGGCTTATGGTCTGCATGAGAACAGTGATGATCGTAAATTTTTGGTACTTGACCTAGGTGGCGGTACTTTTGATGTCACCTTATTAGAGCTATTTTCAGGCATTATGGAAGTGCGAGCCAGTGCCGGTGACAATACTTTAGGCGGTGAAGATTTTACCCAAGTATTAATTGACGGTTTTATTGCTCATCAGAAGCAAGTTTATCCAAATATTACCTCCGAGTTTTGGCAACCGCATCTTGCATTGCTGTATGGCGTAGCAGAAAACAGCAAGCGTGAGTTGACTATCAATAATACTGCGCAGCTTTCTTTGACTATTGACGGCACCACTTATGACTGGCAGGTCAGTTCAACTGATTATGAAAAACTAGCTGAGCCTTTACTACAAAGGTTTCGTCAGCCGATAGAACGTGCGGTACGTGATGCAAAACTGCGTATCAAAGAGCTCGACGACATTGTGCTCGTTGGTGGCGCTACTCGTATGCCACTTTTTCGTCAGCTAATGACCCGTCTACTGGGCCGCTTCCCATCTGTAGGCTTGAACCCCGATGAAACTATTGCCATTGGTGCAGCCATTCAGGCAGGGTTGGTGGCAGAAGACGTGGCGTTGGATGAAGTCATATTAACAGATGTGTCTCCGTACTCTTTAGGCGTTGATACCACTATAGAGATTGCGCCTAATAAATACCAACATGGTGTTTTTGCGCCAATTATTGAACGCAATACCGTTATTCCAACCAGTAAGGTCCACACTTTCTACCCTATGGATGACAATCAAACTGCAGTTGATTTTAAAATCTATCAGGGCGAAGCGCGTCTGACCCGAGACAACATTAAAATTGGTGAGATGAGTGTGACTCTACCTTCACGATATCGTGGTAAATCCAAAGACTTACCGCTTAATGTGCGCTTTTCTTATGATGTGAATGGACTTCTTGAAGTAGATATCGATGTAGAAGGCAGTACGGAGCAGTATAACTTAGTCATTCAAAATGGCGCGAAACATATTGATGCCGAGGAGATGCAACGTTCAAAGCAAAAACTCAGTGCGCTAAAAACCCACCCTCGTGATCAAGCTGAAAATCGTAATTTACTGGCACGTGCTGAACGTTTATATACCCAGCGCCTTGGTTTTGAACGTGAGCAGTTAGCCAGACTTATTGGGTGGTACGAGTCTATACTAAATTCTCAAGACCCGATACAAATTCGTCATGCCAATAAAGAGCTGTTAAAAAGCTTAGATCAATTTGAAAAAGATGAGTGGTTTTAGGGCGTGTCCCTATTTGCAAATTAAATAAGTTATGGTCTAAAAATGGCTATATTTTCGCCAAACTGTGTCTAATTTTAAGCTAATATGCCTATATTGTCTTCGAAATTATTCGTGTTTGACAAAAATCTATCTCATTTTTAACCTCATAATCCAAATAGGGACACGCCCTAATGTCTTTATTGATCTTTGATTTATTTGAGTATCTAACATGACTGAAAGCTGTTGGGACATACTAGGTATCGAAGCTACCAATGATGAAAGAGTCATCAAAAAGGCCTATGCGCTAAAACTTAGAGACAATAAGCCTGATAAAAATCCCACCGGCTTTAAAGCATTGCGAGATGCCTATGAGCAAGCGCTAAATGAACGATTTTGGTTAGATTTTTATGACGATAACGATCCAGAAGTGGATACGCAAGACGAGGAGGAAGATGAGCAAGTATTAGAACCTTATGAGAGTAAAACCAGTCCTACTGTCACACCTTACTTATCAATTGACGACTCGCCTATTGATGAATCATTAGATGCTGTATATTTAGAAGGTAACCAGTATAGCGAGGGC
>NZ_JAGLBC010000074.1 GCF_018260395.1 Psychrobacter sp. | reverse complement strand
GATACCATGAACCTGATAAGTGGAAATCTGATATACACAGACAGCGCATATTAGAACGAGCAGGATGGACATTCTGGCGTTGTTTTGCATCTACTTTCATACTTCATAGAGAGGCTGTTATTAATGAACTTATAAAGACGTTAACTCAACTTAATATTCATCCAATAGCAGACGCTCAGATAGCTTCTAACTTATATACTGAGACTCGTAGGGTTCAGGCTTTTGAGGAATTGGTTGCAGAAATTGAAATTGAGTTTGAATAGTTTTTAAAATGATTGAAATATAGTGATAGCGGGTATGTTTCAATTTTTGATTAAACAATAAAATAGATTTTATTGTTTAATTTAAAGTGAATCTCTAAATACCTAAAAATTAGTTCCCGATTCGAACACAACAAGTGTCGCAAGTTTAAACACTAAGTTATTAACTTAACATCATTGTAAAATAAAAAATCTACCTGTCTGTTTTAAGCGGATGTCATATCATTCGCTCGACTTGCATCACTAAAATTGTCCACTAGACGGTTATCTAATGTTTCTCATTATATAAAGCTTAGCTAGCAATACTGTATTAAAGGTACAAATATTTTGTATGTATTTCAGCTTCAGTTTCTATTGATAATTATTTAAGCTTAGTCATTCTTTTGGTCATATCAAAAATCTTTATGGGTGTTCATAATTATTTCTAAGATTAAGCTATGCTATTTATGAGGATAGTTACTTTTAGACACCCATGAGTATCTCTAATAGTGGATAATCGTGGCATTTAAAGTTCCTTATGATACGGTTTAGAGGTGTTTACTTTGTCGGATTGTATGCTTGATACTCAATATGTAAGAACATTGTACTGCAGTTTAATAAATAGATTTAAGATAATAAGCTATTTGATATCCAGTTTCTAAAATCATGCCAAATGCTACATTTTTTCACTTAAGCATTAATTTAGGTGTGGCATTCTATATAGATTAGTATTTTTATAAATCATAGTAAGGATAATACTTGCTTATATAAGAGGCTTAGTTTTTGAATTTTAAAACTTTAGATTATGACTATTAATAATAAAATAACTACCAGATTTTTTAATTAGTTAATAAATGGAATCAAATACTAATTCAAATACCTTTAAGCAAGTAAAAAAATTAGCTACATACAATTATAACGATTAATTAAAGGAATAAGCGTGGTTTTTGTGAGACTTGACGAAATTAATAACCATTTAAAATCAAATGCTACTCATATTTGTCCTGCTAACATCAGTAGTTTGATAGATAAAAGTAGCAAATTATGTTTATTCTTAGACATTGACGGCACGCTAGCAGAATTTACAGTTGACCCAAAAAAAAGTTATATCCCTGAAACTACATTATCCCTTATTCAAGCTATATTAAATGAAGGGGTTAATATATCCATGGTAACCGGTCGTAGCTTAATCGAAGCTCAGCGAATGATAGCACCGTTAAATATACCTATAGCGGCAACTCACGGCTTAGAGATTGATTTTGCAAATCTTTTAAGTGGTCAAGTTAACTTAATAAATGATACCGCTAACCATTTTCAATCGCTTTTGCCTACCATTGATATGACTCAACTCAATCATATTAAACAAACTCTTGAGAGCGCAAGCCAGCCATTTATCGATTTAACTATAGAAAATAAACCCTACTCCTGTGCAATCCATTATCGTCAGGCGCCTAACCTTGCTGATACAGCCTATAATTTAATTTATAAGGCTATTGAACCTTATCCAAACTGGACTATAAAGCAGGGTAAGTTTGTTTGGGAAGTAGTTCCTAAAGGCGTCAATAAGGGAACTGCAATTTTGACTTTATTTAAAGCCATTCAACAAAATAATTACGCTGATAATAAACCTTTAACTGCTATATTTATTGGTGACGATGAGACCGATGAAGCGGGGTTTTCTGCTATTAATTCTTTAAATGACAAGGATACTTATAGTGCTAAACATGTTAAGGGTATCGCCATAAAAGTTGGTAACGAGTCAACTTGTGCCCAATATTATGTGAATAACATTAATGAAGTCACTGCTGTATTGCAAACTTTATTATTGTGCCTTACGCAATCAAAGATGAGCGTTGAATTATGAGCCGTCTTATAGTGTTATCAAATCGAGTAAAGATGCCAGACAATAACCCTATGGCTGGTGGACTGGCTGTGGCGTTATCAGAGTTATTGACCGTAAGTTCAGGTGTTTGGATGGGTTGGAATGGTGACATTTTAGACGCTTCCACCTACAACTATAACGAAGATAGTTTAGATTCGTTTTCAACTTACAAAAAGACAGCTTTAATCCCTAGCCGTTTGTCAAATGTAAATCTCCCAGTCACGTATATCACTACCGCTCTTAGCGCCAAGCAATACCAACACTATTACTGTGGGTTTGCTAATAATGTATTGTGGCCAATGCTACATGAACAGATTGACTTAATAGTACAAGCACCCGATGATTTTGAAAGTTATCAAAGCGTGAATGAACTTTTTGCCAAACAGCTAAAGCAAATTATTGGACCTAGTGACGTGATTTGGGTACATGATTATCATTTCTTAAGTGTTGCCTATTACTGCCGTCAACTGGGCATTACCAACCGTATTGGTTTTTTCTTACACATCCCTTTTGCCCCTTTAAAATTTTGGCAGCAACTAGATACTAGTTCTGAACTGATCAAACACCTCGTTCATTATGATGTGCTAGGTACTCAAACGCAGCAAGACAAACAAAATTGTCTAGATGTAATAAACCATTATTTAAAGCCTTACATAATAAAAAACCATTTCAATGACTTTGATCTTAATGTAGATAACAGTTTAAATATCTTTAATAGCCAACATCATGAATCATCACAAAGCGCCTATTTGACATTTAATCTAGGTCTGGAACACCTTCATCATTTATTGATAAAAGCTTATCCCATAGGGGTAAATGTCACTAAAATTCAGCAGCAGGTTGCTGATTTATCTGAATTATTGTCAAAAAAATCTGTTGCTAAAAGTTTTAAGGTTGATGAGATCAAGTCGACAAATCAACAAATTATCGCAGTTGATAGGATTGACTATTCAAAAGGCTTATTGCAACGTTTTTCAGCTTATAGTACATTTTTACAGCAATATCCTGCTTACCAACAACAATTAAAATTGTTGCAAATTGCTTGTCCTAGTAGATTAGACTTACCTACTTACAAACAGCTATATAATAATGTACGCCTGAGTGTTAATAACATTAATAAAGCTTTTGTTTCATCCTCTTCAAAAACAACACAACCTATCTCTAAAAATCAAGAATTTACTACTGATAACTTTCATTCCGTTGACTATCCAAATATTTGGCAGCCCATTAATTATACTGAAAGTGTACTAAGTCACAAAACTTTAATGAAAGCCTTTTGGCACAGTGATATTGGTTGGGTAAACTCACTTAAGGATGGTATGAATCTTGTGGCTAAAGAATATGTCGCTGCCCAAAATCCTGAGAATCCTGGAGTATTATTGTTATCACGTTATGCCGGCGCCAGTGAGCAAATGCAGGCCACAGTGATTGTTGATCCCTTAGAGCCGAGTAGCATAGTTGCTGGACTAAAAAAAGCATTAACGATGCCACTAAAGGAAAGAAAAGAGCGTCACCAGATTCTGTTAGATGGGCTTGAAAAAAACAGTCTGATGTCCTGGCAGCAAGACTTCTTAGATGATTTATATCAAGTAGTCTAATCCAAATTATACCTTATTAACAATAACCAAATATCAAATATAATCTAATATTAATTATAACCAAATAATAACTACAAATAATTAGAATGACTATTAAAACAATAATTGGATTTCAATATGCATAATGATTTATTACAGCGTATAAAGCAGAGGGTTGAAGACCTACTTTATGATGATGAGGAGCGCTGTGCAAAACAGCAATTCGTAATAAACAAATCTGTTAGAAATGAGATTTTAAGAATATTGGTTAGCTATTCAGATCAAATACCTTATCCTGGTTCTGGCAATAAAACTTATATTAGTTCTAGATCGGATTCTAGTTCAAGTTTCAAATTTGCCACTAACACTAACACTGACGCTGACACTGACACTGACACTGACACTGAGCATAATGTAGGCACTCTACTACGATGGCAAATACTGGCTTATGTAGCAGGGGTAGATTTAACTGTGGCCAAGTGGTTTGAATCGCATCTTGACGCCTTAAGTATCCTATATGAATTGGGTTATGATCAAGAAACAAAAGGACTTTGGGCAATATGGGCGGCTGAAGGTCATCCTAATCCAGTTCGCTATAAAGATGGCAAGGTTGTCGGAGTTAAAACTTGGTGTTCGGGTGCTAATATGATTGATTATGCCCTGATGACTTATCGAGATGATCAAGGTCACTCACAGCTAATCACTGTAGATATGAAGCAAAGAGGCATCGAAGTTGATAATAGTGCATGGCAAGCTGTGGGCATGCAAGCCACTGATACCGCTTCGGTGACTTTTGATCAGGTGGAAGCTACCCAAGTGGGAGCGGCAAATGCTTATCTTGATCGTGTTGGTTTTTGGCATGGAGCGGCAGGTGTGGCAGCTTGTTGGTATGGAGCAACTGCCCGATTAGCTCAATATTTATTAGACTCTTATCAGCACAAACCCAATGACTATAAAGCCATGTACTTAGGTGAAATAAGTACTGCTTTATCAACTGTACAAAATTATCTATATTCGGTCGCTGACTTAATAGATGCTCAGACTAGCCATAGTCATGAACAGGTTATTCGTCAATTAAGAGCACAAGTCGAATTAGTAGCAAGACAAGTATTAGATACGGTTGGTCTTGCCTTAGGTGCCGCTCCTTTTTGTAGTAATGCCCACTTTGCGACTCTTAGTGCAGACTTAACGGTGTTTATCCGCCAAAGTCATGCAGCCTTCGATTTAAAAAGAATTGGAGAATTAGCTGGCGAATCTGTTAAACAGGGAGCAATACTATGGCAGTTGTAAACTCGAATCACCCCTCACCTACCAAAATTCATCCTATAGTAGGCGATAGAGTCATAGAGGGGGATGGAACATCAACGGAAGCTTGGCAAAACTGGCAAGGCCTACAGGATTTACCACGATTAAATATTGGCACTAGTTTTTCAACTAATAGTTCTAAATTGCCTCGTGTATGTGTCTTTGCTCCACATCCTGATGATGAAATTTTAGGGTGTGCAGGTCTGATTCAACAACTAACACTTAACGGCAACCCTATATTAATTGTCCATGTCACCAATGGCTCACAAAGCCACCCTGAATCTGAAATTTATCCGCCTAGTAAACTTGACATTATACGGCCAAATGAGAGTGTTGAAGCCTTTAAAAAATTGGGTGTAGATCAGCAGGTGACAATAAGTGCGCTTAATTTACAAGACGGTCAGGTGTATCATCAACAAGATCTATTTCATCAAAAGCTGACTGAGATTCTTGAACCTACTGACATATTGGTTACGCCCTTTATTCATGATGGTCATCCTGACCATGAGGCTACTGGTCAAGTAGTAGCGGCTTATGCCAAGCAACATAATTTAAAATGTTATCAAGTTTTAATCTGGGCTTGGCATTGGGCGCGTCCTGCTGATAGCCGAGTACCTTGGCAGAATGCTTTAAGGATTGATCTAACTGCAGAACAGCAGCAGCGCAAAGTGGACGCAATTCATTGTTTTAAAAGTCAAATCACTATGGATGAAAGTACCGGTAACCCCCCTATTTTATCTGCTCAAACCATCAATAGAATTAGCCAGCCCTGGGAAGTATATATATGAGTAATTCTTCTTTATCATCCGTAGCATCTTCTCTACAAGCATCTTTTGAAAATTCAGATTTATTAAATGAGCAAGACTCTACTGCCTATTCTGAAAAATATTTTGATGCGTTATACAGTGACAATACAGACCCTTGGCAATATCAAACCCGCTGGTATGAAAAGCGTAAACGTGACATGTGTCTTGCTGTGCTACCACAAGCAAATTATCGCAATGCCATTGAGTTGGGCTGTGGCAATGGGGTTTTTAGTGAACTGCTTGCTAAACGCTGTGAATCGCTATTAAGCATTGATGGTAATAATCAGGCAGTGCAACTCGCTCGACTGCGAATGGCGCAATGTTCTCATGTTAAGGTTATGCAAGGCATCATACCCGATGCATTGTTTAACCTTAATAATGATGAGCATTCAAACACTAGCCATTTAGCTTATAGAGATGGATCTGTTGATACTACATCATTTGACTTAATTGTTATTAGTGAGATTCTGTATTATTTATCGCCTAAAGACATTGACGCAGTGATAGATTGGATTAGTAAACACTTAGCCCAAGGTGGCACCTTACTATGTTGTCATTGGCGTTATGATATTGAAGGCTTTGAAATGAACGGTGAAATTGTACACCAGCGTTTATATCAAGCTTTAAATACTATTGATTCTACTTCAAACTCTACTACCATCAACGATACTCACCAGACAAATCAATTAAGCTCTTCAAATACTAAAGTAACGTTTATTCATCAAAGCCAACTTATCGATAGCGATTTTTTGTTAGATATTTGGCAAAACTCGTCTGATACTGTGGCTATGAGCGAAAGATTGGTTTAATAAACCGAATTAATGTATTTTTAGTTTTAATGATTAAAATTCGAATGTATGTATCAACTTATTAAGCAATTCATAAAACAACTATAGTTATTATTTAAGGGATGAGATATGCCAAACTTAAATAAGGTTAAAGACCCTTTACCACAGGTTTTAGAACCTGTATTAAAAATTGGTATTGTCATTCCAGCTCATAATGAAGCAGAAACCATTAGCGACTGTCTTGCCTCAGTTCAAATTGCTATAGACCAACTGCCTAGCTTTATCGAAGCTTACCCTTTGGTAGTCCTTGATAGCTGCACCGATAATACGCTTGACTTGGTTATGTCTAAAGGCGTTGATTATTTAATTTTAAATTATCGCTGTGTAGGTCAAGTGCGCGATACTGGTATACGTCATGTTATATCCCAAGGCGCCACTTGGGTAGCTTGCACTGATGCAGACTCATTAGTTAATCCAGATTGGCTTATACAGCAAGGGGCTCATATTGAAGATTCAAGCTCAAAACAAGGCCACTGTTCAAAATCTTGCGATATGATTTGTGGTGTGGTCAGCATCAATGACTGGGATCATTTAACTGATAAGACTAAAAAGAAGTATCTCGCGCATTATCAAGACATGATGGGGCATCGACATATTCATGGGGCCAATTTAAGCTTTAGCAGTGAAGCTTATTTAAAAGTAGGAGGTTTTGCCAATATGCCTTGTCACGAGGATGTAGATTTGGTAAAACGATTTGAAGCGAAAGGGTATAATATTGTTTGGAGCAACAAAGTACGCGTTGTAACCAGTAGCCGATTACAAGCTCGTGCTAAAGAAGGTTTTGCAGCATTTTTAACCAATCTTGAACATAATGGTTAATAATTTGCGTTTGTACTTTTGTTTAAATAAATTCCTTTATCGGTTAACATGTAGCCTGTTATTTAAATTTTAACATACCTTTATATTAACGCTTTCTTAACAAAAATTGATGTATTATTCCTATCCAGTTAATTTATCCTACTTATTTATTAACTTCAAAAATTGTAACCTATTATTTTAAGGAATCTGTTATGAATGCTACTCGCATCGGTGTGGACAAATGGGCAATTACCAGTCGTATATTCCACTGGGGAAGTTTGATTTTTTTAATTACGACATGGGCATTATTTGTTACTTATGAAAATAGTGAATCTGACGCTTATTTAAACTTACATAAAGCCTTTGGTCTTAGTATGTTGTTTTGGACTTCGGGACGTATAATCAATCGTCTGCTAACCAAAACGCCACCAAACTTGATCATGCCAAAATGGCAAGTTGCTTTATCGCATTTGGTTCATGCTGCTCTTTATATTTTGTTACTTGCCATGCCTATAGCTGGATTATTAATGACCGTATATGGCGGACATTCTGTTAGTTTTTTTGGTTTATTTGAAATTCCAGTTTTTGTTACTCCAGACCGCCCCACTGCTCGGTTTTTTAATAACCTTCACACAGGCGTAATTTGGTCATCAATTATTGCTTTATCTGCGTTCCATATTTTAGCGGCTTTATATCACCAGTTTATTAAAAAAGATAAACTTATTAATAGAATGCTATAAGCGTATTTCAAATATATGTAGAGCGTTATTGTACCTGTATCTTTATTGGCATATTATTATAAAAAAAATATATTATATTTATAATTATATTTGATCAAAATGAATACTCTTAACACTTTCTTAACTCCTGTATTGATAATTTATGAGCACCCCAACATGACATGCCGTCTGTTGATTACAGTGAGATAAGATATGGCTAATATTCATAATAATACTGTTAACAGTTACAATAACTCTAATAATAATACTAATACTGATCCTGTCTCGTCACGTTCTACTATACATGCCGCACTCTCTAAAGTACCTGAAGTTACCTTATTGTTCTGGATGATTAAAATAGCATCTACCACGTTGGGCGAGACAGCAGGTGATGCTCTTTCAATGTCGTTAGATCTAGGCTATCTGCTTAGTACCGAAATATTTGCAATTATTTTTGCTATAGCGGTTGCCACCCAAATTAAAGCGGAACGTTTCAATAAATGGCTGTATTGGGCTACAATTATTGCAACAACCACGCTAGGAACAACAATAGCAGATTTTGTCACTCGTTCATTAGGTATTGGATATACTGGCGGTTCTGCGCTCTTATTGGCATTACTGGGTTTAAGTCTGTTTATCTGGAATAAGAGCTTAGGCAGTATTTCTGTGGACAGTGTAAATACACCTAAGGCAGAAGTTTTTTATTGGACGACTATTATGTTCTCTCAAACGCTAGGCACAGCGCTTGGAGACTGGGTTGCTGATACTAAAGGCATGGGTTACACCACAAGTGCTATAATATTTGGTGACCTACTTGCATTGATCGCATTGGCACATTATTGGACCAAGATTTCAAAGACTCTCCTATTTTGGAGTGCCTTCGTGCTTACTCGTCCGTTAGGCGCTGTACTAGGTGATTTTTTGGACAAGCCTTTAGACCATGGTGGATTGGCATTGAGCAGATTTGGTGCTTCTGCTGCATTATTGGTATTTATCGTAGTGTGTCTTGTGGTGTTTAATCAACGTGCTAGCGCTAAAGCCCATTAAATTACCAATAATTTATTATATAATTACCAAATGCTTAACGCTTTTTTGATGGCTAATTAGGTATTATAGCTTTCACCTTAATAAATAAGAATAAGATTAATATATGAATCAAATTAGTGACTGGGTTTTAGCAATAATGGCAAAGTTTGGCTATTTAGGCATTATTTTTGCGATGTTTGCTGAAAATGTATTTCCACCAATACCCTCTGAGGTCATCATGCCAGCAGCTGGATTTGCTGTAGCAAGGGGCGATCTTAATTTGGTAATGGTAATAGTGGCAGGTACATTAGGTAGCGTATTGGGCGCTTTACCTCTTTATTATTTAGGCTCAATCTTTAATGAAGAAAGATTGGTTGAGTTTACTAAAAAGTATGGTAAATACGTCTTTGTAAAGCCTGATGATGTGATATCAGCCAATAGTTGGTTTGATAAACATGGCAAAAAAGCGGTGTTCTTTGGACGCATGGTCCCTGGAATTCGTTCTTTAATTTCTATACCTGCTGGCATGAATAAAATGCCGCTCCTGCCATTCCTTATTTTAACCACTGTCGGTGCAGCTATTTGGACCAGTATATTAACCTTTGCAGGATATCATTTTGGTCAGAATTACGAGGTCATTGAGAAATTTTTAGCGCCTTACTCCAAGATATTTTTGGGATTGGCGGTAGCTATTGTTCTTATATGGTTATTTACTAGACGATTAAAAGCTTCAAAGCAAAAGGTTTAGTAAATCATTTTTTACATGCCATGTTTTATACTATGCTTATACATCACCAAGCTAAATGCATCGTAAATTAAAACGCTTAAGGTTAACTAAGGTTTGATTCGATTGACAAAATTTCTAATTAATAAATCTTTATGACCAATCATCCTAAACCAAATCAACTTCGTCATTCGTATAAGTCTCATAATAAAGGCGTGCAAGTATTATTTATAGTATTGGGCAGTTTGTTTTTTTTAGTAGGAGTAATTGGTATTGTTTTACCGATACTGCCAACCACACCGTTTATATTACTTTCTGCCGCATGCTGGGCTAGAGGCTCTCAAAGGTTTCATCAGTAGTTAATTAGTCATAAAACATTCGGTAAAATAGTCGTAAACTGGCAGGAGCATCGAGCTATTCCGCGTAGAGCTAAGTATCTTGCTTGGATTATGATGAGCTTGTCCTGTGCCATGTTATTTTATCGTTTTTCTGATCATCTGCAATGGTTAGCTTGGCTAACAACGGCTATCTGTATAGCCACTGCAATATGGATGGCACGCTTACCTGATGCTTAAAACCAATACATAAAATGGTAGCAAATAGCTTCTATAATTAAGGGGTCTAACTTGTTATCTTGTTACTTCTAATATCTACTCTACAATTTAGCATCATTTAAAATATAAAAATTTTTCTAATTTAGGTCAATTATTGTTAATTGGCCCCTTTTTGCATTTGATTTTATGACACATACTTCTCGCGAAGACACGCTTTCGATTCGTACACAATATATTCAAGTTCTGTTAATGGGTGTCAGTGCTTTTGTTATGAATACCACTGAATTTGTACCAGTGGCTTTATTAAGTGACATTGCCAAAGACTTCTCTATCACTACCGCAGAAACCGGATGGATGCTTACTTTGTATGCCTGGATAGTAGCGGCCATGTCATTACCTTTAATGCTATTGACCAGTAAGTTTGAACGAAAAAAACTGTTGCTAGGTATCTTTGTATTATTCATTGCCAGTCACGCCCTTTCTGTATTCGCTTGGAGCTTTAATGTTTTATTAATTAGCCGCGTAGGTATAGCCTTTTCTCATGCTATCTTTTGGTCGATTACTGCAGCGATTGCTATTCGGGTAGCGCCTGAAGGTAAAAAAGCATTTGCTTTAAGTGTAGTAGCTACAGGAACTTCTCTGGCTATGGTTCTTGGTGTTCCCTTGGGACGAGTCATTGGACAATGGTATGGATGGCGCACCACCTTTGCTGAAATTGGCATCGTGGCACTGGTTGTTTTTTTACTACAAGCAAAGCTATTACCTTCTTTACCAAGTATGTTTAAAGGGTCTTTTAGAAAAGTGCCCGAACTACTAAAAAATCCACTTTTGGTATGCCTTTATCTGCTTATCTTTACTGTTTTTACAGCCCACTATACTGCCTACTCGTATATCGAGCCTTTTATGCGCGAGATTGGCTCAATTAGCGAAAGCCTAGCCACTTTTGTCCTATTATTATTTGGCGGTGCAGGCATCATCGGTAGTTTAGTATTTAGTCGTTGGGGTGACAGACACAGCACCCTATTGATGTTTGGCTCTATTGTGGTAATGCTATTGTCTATGATTACCTTACTACTAACGGTTCATTCGATTTGGGCTCTAAGTGTCAATGCTTTATTATGGGGCACTGCGCTAATGTTATTAGTCATATCTATGCAGGCCAAAGTATTAATGGTAGATTTGCATGCTCAAGATATGTTGATGTCAATCTTCTCAGGAATTATTAATTTAGGAATTGGCACTGGGGCCCTCTTTGGTGGCTACGCTGTAACCCACATTTCTTTATCAAGTGTGGGTTACGTCGGCGGTATTATTAGTCTAATTGCCTTATTACTAATGGTTTTTATGATAAAACGTTTTCCTACTTTACGTGCTTAATCAAACTATTTAGTTACTTATATAACTATTTTTGGGTACTTAATGATTAGCTAATTTTATCGCAAATATATTTTTTTATATTTTACAGCTTTATTAATCCTT